>JAUIHJ010000466.1 GCA_030432015.1 bacterium | reverse complement strand
GATTCGCCCGCGTCGGGTGCAGCCGCCGAGGCCGCTGTCGAACTGGCTACCAGACCGGTTTCCGATTTGATCGCGGACCGCAGAAGCGCGTCAAACGGTGCCAGCAATTCGAACAGTTGATTCAACGGCGGCAGAACTTTCGCTTGCGCTGTGATCGCCTCAGCAACTCGACGATTGCCCAATTCATCGGCCGCGTGGGTCATCGCGTCGCCGGATTGGTCTGCTAGACGGTGCAGCACTTGCTGGGCCTGCTGCATCTCCGGGGTTCGTGGCGGTGGCGCCGCGACGGATGGTTGCGTTGCAGGTGGTTGCGCTGCTGGTGGAGTCGGCTCGGCGGGCGGCTGCAACGCCTGGTCCAGCTTGGCTTTGAGCGGTTCGATTTCGAGCGTCAAGTCGCGCTGTGCGGTGGACAACTTCCGCGCCGTCTGACGCAACGTTGGCGAGTTCAAACTGATCGGCAAGCCTTTCGCCTGGCTTCGCATGGTCCGCTGTTCGCTTTGCAACCAGGCCAGGTACTCCAGTAAGTTCATCGCGTCGCGCCGCCGTTGACGGTCGCGTTCCGCCCAGCGGTCCTGAATGTGCTTGTTCCACATCCGCAAAAGTTCCAGATTACGGCGGGCTGCGGTGTGCTGAGGATCCTCGCGCAACGCCTGACGATAATGGTCGACTGCGGTCCGGAGCAGCACCAAACCCTCTTCGCGCGTTGGTGCCACCACTTCTTCCGGTTGCTGGCCAAAGACAGCCTTCATTTGGTCGGCCGCCAGACACCCCAGGTTGTAGTAGGCCGCGGCAGCCAGATCCGAATCACGGGCAAGGGCTGCGTCACGCAACCGTGATTCCGCCTCTTCGTGTTTGCCCTGGGCCGCCAGTGCGCACCCTTGATTGAAGGCGACACGGGGATCGGCCGGCAACGCTTCGGCCGCTTTTGAGAATGCCTTGGCCGCTTGCTCGAAGTTCCCGGCCTGATGAAGTCGAACTCCCTCGCGAACCTGTTGCGCCGCTTCGCGATCCGATGCTGGGCTATCGGCCCCGAGTATGCTGAGCAACAGCGTCATACCGTACAGCCGCACGATAACAGCCGGAAGGCAGGTCGCCTGCAATCGATTTCGAATTGTTGTGATCATGGTTCTGCGGAGACCGTTCTGGGCGAATTGTCACGAGGATATCTCGGAATTGTCATTTCCAGCAACAGGCATCCGAGCCCGAAAGCGAGAAACCACTGAAACCGCTCGCGATATCGCCGACGGCGTTCGGTTGTCGCGGAGCCCTGGGCCAGTGCGGCAAGATGGTCTTCGTAGATCTGTCCCAGGTCGTAGGCGGACGTTCGCGCGGGAATGTAGGCGCCGCCCGTCGTCAGGGCCACCGATTTCAAGACGCTCTCATCCAGCTTCGACCAGACTTCCTGGCCTTCGTGTTGTAAGAACTGCAGGCCACCATGCTCGTCGCGCAAAGGAATTCGTTTGCCTTCGGCGACGTCGCCCAACCCCAGGGTGAAGATCTTCACGCCCCGCTCGGCAGCGGCGGCCGCAGCCTCGTCAGGGAATGAATCGTGATCCTCACCGTCGGTGATCAACACCAACACTTGATCCCGATCATGCTCGACCGGCATGGAATCAAGGGCCTTGCGAATTGCGTCGCCGATCAAACTGCCGCCACGCGGCGCGCTGTCGGTATCGATGTCGTCGAGGACCATTTCGAAGAACCCTTGGTCGGTGGTCAAGGGGACCGTCACGACGGACGCACCGGCAAACGCGATCAGGCCGACCCGATCGCCTTTGACGCGCGCCAGCAGATCGCGGATATCGGACTTGGCACGCTCCAGACGACTGGGGCGGACATCCTGCGCGGTCATCGACCGCGACACATCCAGCAAGACAAAAATATCCACCCCGCGAGACCGCACATCTTGAAAGTAGACCCCCCACCGCGGACGGGCCGCCGCGGCCACGAGCATGCCGACTCCCAGCAGCAGCAACGTGGCGCGCATCCAACCCCGCCAGGTTTCGGCTGTGGGCTGCAGGCGGACCAACATCGGATGATCCAAGAAGCGGGCGGCCGCCCGTTGCCGCTTGCGCCGCGCATAGACCAACGACGCCACGATCAGCGGCAGCAGCCAGAGCAGGAGCAACAGTTTTGGCGAGTCCCAGTGCATCGATTCTTTTTCTACGGTACGGATTGGAATCTTGTGCAGCGGAGAAATAACTCCAGCATCAAGAGCCCAAGCCCCCAGAGTACCAAAGGTTGGAAAAGCTCTCGATATTCAGTAAACAGGCGGCCTTCAGCGGTGGTCTTCTCCAGCTTGTCAATGGCGTGGTAAACCTCGCTCAAGGCCTGGGTATCGCGAGCGTTGAAGTAGCGGCCGCCGGTGGTATCCGCCAGCATTGTCAGTGACTTTTCATCCAGCTTGACCTCGCGGTCGACCAGCACGGTGCGTCCAAACATATTCACCGCCGGAAAGGGGGCTCGTCCGGTCGACCCAACACCGATCGAATAGATCTTGATCCCGAATTCCTTGGCCGCCCGCGCCGCCTCCGCGGGCTCGACAACCCCGGCGGTATTCTCACCGTCGGAAAGCAGGATGATGACTCGACTCTTGGCGGTGGAATCGCGCAACCGATCGACCGCCAAGGTTACGGCATCGCCAATCGCGGTTGATTGTTCTTCGGCCAGATAACGTTCGTTAATCACGTTGCCAGCCGCATCACGAATCGGCCGCGGAATGTCGACCGATGCCAACACCTGGGTCAGCGCCGCATGATCCAGCGTGAGCGGTGATCGCCCTTCGGCAAATCCGCCAAACGAAATTAGGCCAATCTGATCGTCCGGCCGACCTTCCAGCGTGCCGTCGCCGAGGACGAACTCACGAAAGACCTGCTTGACGGCTTCCAGGCGATTGACCCGGTTCCCATCCAGTTGGAAATCGAGGGCCGCCATGGAACCGGAACGGTCGAGGCACATCATGATCGCGATGCCATCCTTGCGGACGCGAAATTCTCTCCTCCCAAGTTGCGGACGTGACAGCGCGATGACAAACAATGCCAGGGCGCAAAAGCGCAACCAGGGGAGAAAACGTCGTACCACCTGGGCCCACGTGGTCGGCAAGGCAGCCAGGAGGGACGTGCTGGAATACCAGATCGCCCCCCGCTTTTCCCGACGCGTTGCCAGCAGGACGGCCAGCCAGAGCGGAACCAACACCAACAGCCACCAGGGATGTTGAAAGCGGAAATCAGTCATGGCTGGCCACCCGCGGACTTTCCGTTCCATTCTTCGCGGACGCCTCGCCGCTTTCGATCCCGACAAACATTCGAGCCCGAAGATAGGCGTCGTCGACATCCTCGGGAGCCGGTTGATGGGCTGCAAACTTAACGAGATCGGACGATTCGAGAAAATCCCGTAACCGCTGACGTTCGTCGGCGGAAAAAACCTGGCCGCCACTGATTTCGCGCAGAAATTCCTCGGTCGTTTGTTCCGGAGCATGCACGCCGACGGTCCCTTCGATGTAGCGCCGGACGATACCGGTTAGCTCGGCATAAAACTGCTTGATGTCATGCACATGTAGCTGGTCTTGCCAGATTCGTTGGAGTGCCCGGGCCGCGATCTCGCGCGGGCTGAGTTCCGGCTCGCGTTGGGCCGAGGCCCGCCGCCGGCGCAACCAGAATGCACCGATCGCCAATGCCAGGACGCCCAACGTGGCACCGACCAACCAGAGCCACCAGCGTGTCGTGCGTGGCAATTCCACCGGCGACGCGTAGCCCTGCAACGCACCGAGGGAGGGTGCTTCGGAGTCGACCAGGGAGACCACTTCGATCGCCAGGGCCTCGGTCTCGATGTCTTGCGGCGCCGGATCGGCGCCCGGTCGCGCATCGGAGAAGCGAACCAAGATCGGGTCTATCTCCAGCATTCCTGTCCGAGGCGGTTCGAGCGAATAGATTTGCCGGATCACCTCACGGTCGCCGCGCACTTCGACCAGCGGTTCTCGAAAATCCAGGATCACGAAATCACCGACGGCATCCCCGAACGGCGGCAGTTGCACGTCGACGCCTGATGCTGCCGAAACGGTCACCGTCAAGGTTGGTTCGTCGGAGAGTCTGGCCGGCGCCGGCACCACTTCAACCGTCACTCGAACCGGCCCCACCTCGTGTTCGGTGCGGACACCAGCCTTCGTCGTAACGGACGGTGTCTCGGCCGTTCCACCCTCCGGCACGGGATCGGCTTGACAGCCGGCCTGTACCAGGAATATCACCACCACGCATCGCCATGTCGCGGCCTGGGGGTGGTATGGTCGAGCAAAACGCGGCGTACGTCGTACGTGCAACGACGGCGATTTCGGCGACCGGTCGTCGCGATACGCTTGCTCTGTGGTCATTCGCGGTGGGGTGGTCATGGGACGAATCAGGGAGTCGACATCAAGCACGAAAGGCTGTTCATTGGTCCGGCCGATCGGGTGGCCGCCGTCAAGTTCGGAAGCGTCGACGGTCCGTCAATGAAACCGCTGCTGCCGCATATGAAAGAATCGTCGCAAGCTAATCAGGTAATCGCGTTCGGTGTCAATCGGCAGTTGGTCGACACCGATCCGCAGCAGCGACCGCGCCAGGGCCTCACGGCGGCGCAGGTTTTCGTCGCGGAACATCTCGCGCACCCGCCGGCTGCCCGTGTCCACTTCGCGCATCTGGCCCGTTTCCGCATCACGCAACTGAATGAACCCGATGTCGGGCAACTCCAATTCCCGCCGGTCCTCGACCGTAATCGCCGTCAGATCATGTCGCCTGTTGGCTGCCGCCAGTGTCTGCAGCGGCGGGTCGCCGAGGAAATCGCTGATGACAAACACCACCGCGCGGCGCTTCTGCACGCGATTGAGAAACTCCAGCGCTACGTCCATCCGCGTCTCTCGAGCCACGGGATCGACGTCGACCATCTGCCGGATCAGCCGTAACGTATGGGCCTTGCCCTTCCGGGGCGGGATGAACTCGAGCACCTCATCGCAAAACGTGATCAGCCCGACCTTGTCGTTGTTCTTTAACGCCGAAAACATCAACAGGGCGGCAATCTCGACCGCCACGTTCAGTTTGGATTGCCGCGTCGAGCCAAACACGCCCGACGCAGAGGCATCAACGACAAAGAGCACCGTCAACTCACGTTCCTCGCAGAAGCGTTTAATAAAGCAGTCGCCCGTTCTGGCAGTTACATTCCAGTCGATCGACCGAATATCGTCACCGGGCTGGTAGTGTCGCACCTCGTCAAACTCCATCCCCCGGCCGCGAAAGACGCTCTTGTATTGACCGGCGAACAGGTCGTTCACGGTGCGGTTGGCGACGATCTGAATGCGTTGAACCTTCTTGAGGATTTCCGCGACGCTTTGCGAACTCATGGTTCTATACTGACGTGAAGTGTTAAGGGTGGGATGGAGTGCTTTCGAAGATGACCGCGGCTGGTGACGACGATGCAACGAAACCGCGCGTGCTGACCGACCGGGGCTGCCAGGTGCACCGAACTGCGCCGGAGCAGAATTGCTACGGCACAGGAACGGCTCCCAAGATGCGATCGATCACCTCCTCCGTGGTCACCTCCTCCGCTTCGGCTTCGTAGGTCAGTACGACACGATGGCGAAGGACATCGGGCGCGATATCTTTCACATCCTGGGGCGTGACGTAGCCGCGTCCTTGGAGGAAAGCGATCGCACGCGCTCCCATCCCCAGGTAGATCGAGGCCCGTGGCGAACCGCCAAAGTCAATCAATGGCTGCAAGTCCTTCAGTCCACATCTCGCCGGGTCGCGCGTCGCGCGGACCAGGTTGATGATGTAATCTTTGACCTGATCGTCAATGTAGATCATCTGCACGACCTCCTGCATGCCGATGATGTCTTCCGCGGACAGCATCGGCTGGATCTTGGTTGCGCTGCCGATCAGCGCGCGGTCCAGGACTTTTCGCTCTTCCTGCTGACTGGGATAGTCGATCTTGACCTTCAGCATGAAACGGTCAACTTGCGCTTCCGGGAGCGGGTAGGTCCCCTCTTGTTCGATGGGATTCTGCGTTGCCATCACCAGGAACAGTCCGGGCAGCAGATAGGTCTCGTCGCCAATGGTCACCTGCTGCTCCTGCATCGCTTCGAGCAACGCGGACTGCACCTTGGACGGCGCACGGTTGATTTCGTCGGCCAGCACAAAATTCGCAAAAATCGGCCCCTTCCGCGTCTTGAACGAACCTTCGTTGGGCATGTAAATCATCGTCCCGATCAGGTCGGCGGGGAGCAGATCAGGGGTAAATTGAATGCGTTTGAATTCGGTGGCCAGGGCATCCGCCAGCGACTTGATCGCCGTGGTTTTTGCCAGGCCGGGAACGCCCTCCAGCAGTATATGGCCATGCGTCAACAGGCCGATCAGGAGACGCGAGATCATCGCCTCCTGCCCCACAATCACCTTGCCAAGCTCGGCGGTCAGCCGATGAATCAATTCTTGCTTGGCGGTGACCTGGTCCTTAATTTGCCGTACGTCGACTTGCATCGATTGACTCCACAGTTCAGTTCCGCAGTGGTTCCGGGAGAAGTCTTCGGCCCCGGTTTCGAATGGATTCTTGGGCAGTCGATCGCAACTGTCAAGGCGGCAGGGACTTCTCGCGGGCCCTCTCCAGACGGTATGCTGTGCAACGGAACGCCTCTTCGCAAACTCTTTTGGATCGTCGAGTTACCCCGCTTTG
>JAUIHJ010000465.1 GCA_030432015.1 bacterium | reverse complement strand
TGGAAACAATTTCGATGGTCTTGGCGATCACGGCGTTGCGGGCCACGCCTTGATCGACATCACCGGCTGCCGTGCCGTCGGGGCACATTCGCAGGAAGCCTGTTGCAATCAGCTTTTCCGCGTCGCCGGGGGTGAGATTGGTGAACGGCTGGGGCACCAATTCGTCGCCGGCGAGTTGTTCAATAATGAATTGATCGAAGGGCTTGCTGGAATTGAATGCGTTGATGACATAGTCGCGGTATTGGAACGCGTGGGGTCGTATCGGGTCTTCGTCGACGTAGCCTTCCGAGTCGGCGTAGCCCGCGACATCCAGCCAGTGTCGCCCCCATCGTTCGCCATAGCGGGGCGAATTCAAGAGGCGATCGACCAGCCGTTGATAAGCGTTCGGCGTGGTGTCGGCGACGAATTCCTGCATCTCCTCCACCGACGGAGGCAAGCCGGTGAGGTCGAAATAGAGACGCCGCAGCAACGTGGCTTGATCCACATCGGGCGCGAACGAGAGCGCTTCGCGTTCCAGTCGCGACAGCAAAAAGTGATCGATTGGCGTGCGCACCCGGCTTGGGTCAGCGACCGCCGGAAGGGCCGCGCGATGCACCGGCTGAAAGGCCCAGAATTCTTGTTCTTCCTCGGTGATGTAGTTGTCCGGATCGAGGTCCTCGGGTTCGACACGCCCTTTCGCGCCGGCAGCGATCCATTGTCGAATGACCTCGATTTCCTCGGCCGACGGACGAACCTCGATCTCCGGCGGTGGCATATCGCCGGCTACGATTCGTTCCAATAGCAGGCTGGCAGCCGCGTCGCCGGGAACAAGGGCCGCTCCACTGTCACCTCCAGCGGCGATCAGACGGCGCAAACGCACGTCGAGGTTGCCGGCGAGTTCGGCGCCATCACCGTGACAGTGAAAACAGTGCGTCTTGAGAAGTGGGCGAATGTGACGCTCGTACGTCAATTCGGCCGGCGCGGCCCCGGATTCCGGGGACGCCACGGTCGGCTCTGACGGCCGAGCAGCGGTTGGCTGAGCCCTTACGTGATCCTGGCAGCTAGCCAGGAATATCAGGGCCATGGCCCACGCCGCAGCGGCCGGCAATGGACTCCGCCATGCGGCGAACGATCGTAGGGGGAACCTGGGGTGTCGAGCTGCTGGCTGATCTCGCATAGCACTTTGCGGGGGTGGGATCGCAAGTTGGGGGAGGGCCTTTATTGTAACAGGGCAGGGGGACGTGCGGCAACAAACGTCTCGCGACCAGCAGGGCTTGTCGTCGTTTCAGGTTAGCAGCAGATCGTAATCGAAAGACCGAAGCGTCTGTGTTGAAGTTGCGCCAATTGGTAACCGAGGCGGCAGGCGGTGGACGACGCCCAGCTTGCTGCCGCCGCATCGCAGCGCTTCAGCGGATGGGCAAAAATCCATCGTGTTTGCACTCCAAGTGGCAACCAGACATGCCTGCGGCGTTAGCAAGGAGCGATTTCAAAACCGACGCGTCGAGTGACCGACGTCGCGGTTGGAAAAGCACAAACGTCTCGCTTGTCACAAAAAAAGCCCGACGTTGAGAAACGTCGGGCTTTGGGCTGGGTGATGACCCAATCGGCCATTGGCTTGGTCGGTCTATTTCTTCCGATCGCTGATTTTCTTGTAGTCCACCACATCCCAGGCCAGGCCGGTCCATTTCATCATGCGGATAATCACGTAGGTGCCGTCAAACTCCCACCACTTATGTCCTTGGCTGGCCATCCGCGGATAGGCGTGATGATTGTTGTGCCAGCCTTCGCCGAATGCCAGGATGGCGACCAGCCAGTTGTTGCGGCTGTCGTCGGTCGTTTCGTAGTTCCGGTAGCCCCACATATGGGCCCAGGAATTCACGAACCAAGTGACGTGCAGCACGATGATCAAGCGTACGAACAAGCCCCAGACCAGCATCGAGGCCGCCATGTATCCGCCACCCATCCAGTAGCCAATCCCCAGGAGGGCAAAGCCGCTCAGAATGTGCGAAGGCAGGAACATGTGGCCGATCCAGCGCATGACGGGGTCTTTGGCCAGATCCGGTGCCCAGCGATTGACGTGATCGGTGTAGTGCTGACCCCGTAGCGACCAGCACATCCAAATCATATGCGCCCAAATGCCCCCGTCTCGCGGCGTGTGGGGGTCGCCATCGTGATCGCTATGAGCGTGGTGCTTGCGGTGATTCGCGACCCAGTCGATGGCCTGGCCTTCGCCGGATAATCCACCCAGAAAGGCGATGATGTAGCGGGTGACGCGGTGCACCTTGAACGAGCCGTGGGTCAGCAGCCGATGGTAGCCCAGGCAGACACCAATGGACCCGTTGAACCAATACAAGGCGAGGCAGACAACCAGACCTTGCCAGCTGAAGCAAAATGGAGCCGCCAGGGCGCCGACATGGAGCAGGACCAGCCAGAAAGCGACTGGGTAATTGATCCCCTGTTGACTCCGCTCGTGCTCCTCGGTGGCATGTTCGTCCTTGTCCATCGCCGTTGCAGTATCTTCTTGCCACAACGCCTCGTCCGCCGCGACCGAATTCACCTCGGGTTCGTCACTGACAGCAATGCCACCGCCTTCAAAAGAGTCTTTGGTTAGGAGTTCATTTTCATCGGGTGCAATGGCCATAAGTCGGGCTCCTCCGTATCAAGCTGGCCGACACGTTCCGTGGTGCCGACTGGTTTATCGATCGATCTGAATTGGCTCGTGGGTGTTTGTTCGGGACATGTGTTTGGCTGGGAATTGTAACGGATATCGGAGTCAAACCCGTTTTCGAGCTGTCTCGGTTGTGTAAAAGTTGTGTAAATGTTGCTGGGAGCGTCATGGTTTACCCGTATTCCTTCGCCAGCATCGCGCTTCGATCGATCCAGCCTGGGGCGGTCATCGCGGGACACGGGGTCGCGTTGCAAAAAGGGAAGAATCCGTCCCGCACCGCTTTCACTTTCGGCGGAAAACGAGAAAATGGCAGCGGCTTGGATCGCCCGGTCGGCTCTGCTTGCGGGGCGACGCTTGCAAGTCCCCGGCCGCGAACCTCTGCATGCGGCGCGTCGTTACCAATCGCAATCCCGGTCCTACGCTCGAAAACGTCTCGCGCCGCAACGCGAGACAATGTCTCCGCCCGCTCATTCGTCGCCAGTCTCCAGTCAAGGTGAGGTACTCGATGTCTCCGCTACCAGGAATTAAGCAATTTGATCTCACGGGGCGGTCCGCCCTGATTACGGGTGGTTCCAAAGGGCTGGGGCTCGCGATGGCGGCCGGGCTCGCTTCGGCCGGTGCGAACGTTGTATTGACCAGTCGGAATGAGGCCGAGGTAACCGCCGCCGCCGCTGAAGTTGCTGCACAATTCGGCCAGCAGGCGATCGGCATCCAAGCTGATGTATCTGAGCCGGACGATTGCCAGCGCGTCGTCGAGCGGACGTGTGACGCCTTCGGCAAAGTCGACATTCTGATCAATAACGCAGGAATCAATATTCGGGGTCCCATCGAAGAATTGTCCCACGAGGAATTTCAACGCGTCCAGCGGATCAACGTGGATGGTGTCTGGCTGATGGCCCGGGCCGTCGTGCCCCGAATGAAAGAGGCGGGGTATGGTCGAATCATCAATCTGGCCAGCACGCTGGGCGTGGTGGGGCTCGCCAACCGCACGCCCTATGCGACCAGCAAAGGGGCCGTCGTCCAAATGACCCGCGCATTGGCCCTCGAGTTGGCCTCCACCGGAATTACGTGCAACGCGATTTGTCCAGGTCCATTCTTGACGCCCATGAATGTACCGATTGCCGATGACGAGCAGACCAAGAAGTTCATTGTCGGTGCCGTCGCTTTGGAGCGTTGGGGCCGGATGGAAGAGATTCAAGGCGCGGCGATCCTTTTGGCCAGCGGCGCGTCGAGCTACATGACGGGCAGTCTTCTGACCGTCGACGGCGGCTGGACGGCCCGTTAGCCGGGCGACCACGCGGCGGGCGTGCCCGATGACCAATTCCTCGTGCCTGACAGGTTGGTCGTGCCGCAACGGCGGGGGCCGTCGGCGATTGACTCTTAATTTTCAAGGAGAATCCACTGTGGGTTTTGATGCTCAGCAGCAGCGAAAGATTTTGGGTGCCTTTGCCACTGGCGTCACCGTGGCGAGCACAAGGATTGGCGACGAAACGTGGGGCATGACGGCCAACGGGATCACCTCGTTGTCGCTCGACCCGCCGCTGGTCCTGCTCGCCGTTCAGAAGGATGCCGCTTCCCACGGGAAGTTCCGCGAGGGGGGCTGTTTCGCGCTCAATATCCTGACGGCTCAGCAGCAGGAATTGTCCGACCGTTTCGCATTCAAGGGGCCCAAGGATTTCTCTGGCCTGGACTACACGACGGCGGAAACCGGCGCTCCCGTCCTGGCGGATTCGTTGGGTTGGGTCGATTGCCGCGTGACCGAAGTGCTCGACGGCGGAGATCACGATATCTTTATCGGCGAGATCCTGGCGGGTGAGACGGGCAGCGGCGAGCCGCTCCTGTACTTCAACGGCAAGTATGCACGGCTGATACCCTGAGGCGGGAAACTCTGAAGTCCCCGGGACCGTTGATTCCAGAAGGCCGATCGAAGGCAAATCGATCGCGCCGGATTGAACCACCGATCCTCGGATGACAGAATAAGTGCCGCGAAGCGAATTTTTTTGTTGCTGTCGGACCGTCGTGTCCGGTCGCTCGCCATGTGGCTGACAGTCAGATGCATGGGCGGCATTCGATATTCCTCTCATTTCTTTAGCTGCTCTGAAGTCATCATGATTGTTGTCAGCATTGGTCGCGGTCGTCACAAGATGATGATCGCCGAACACCGTCATCTGGCCGAATCCGGCGCGGAACTGGTCGAGTTGCGGCTGGATTACATCGTCCGCTCGGTGAACCTCAAACGCCTGATGGCCGACAAGCAATGTCCGGTCATCGTGACCTGCCGCCGCGAGCAGGATGGCGGTAACTGGAAGGGGACCGAACAGGAGCGGATTGTGCTGCTGCGTTCGGCAATTGCTGAAGGCGTGGACTACGTCGATCTGGAAGAGGATATCGCGGGCGGCATTCCCCGTTTTGGCAAGACCAAACGCATCGTCAGCTACCACAACTTCGAAGAGACGCCCGAGGATCTTCGCGCGATTCATGATCGCTGCTGCGAGCACGACCCGGACATTGTCAAAATTGTGACAATGGCCCATAGCCCGCGAGACAATTTGCGGTTGCTGTCGCTGATCAGTGAGAGCGAAAAGCCGACCGTTGCCTTCTGCATGGGCGAAATGGGCATTCCATCCCGGATTCTGGCGGGCAAGTTTGGCGCGCCCTTTACGTATGCCTCGTTTAACCAGGAACGAGCGATTGCACCGGGACAGCTCAGCTACGCCGACATGAAGGATCTCTATCGCTACGATGCGATCAACGTCGATACGGATGTGTTTGGCGTCATTGCAGATCCGATTGGACACAGCCTCAGCCCGATCATCCATAATGCCGCGTTCAAGGAATTGGGGATCGACGCGGTCTATATTCCGTTTCGAGTGCCGCGCGAAGAATTGACCGACTTCATGGGGATCTGCCGGCAGCTGAGCATCCGGGGACTCAGCGTTACGATTCCGCACAAGGAAGATATTATTCCCCTGGTTACCGAGACGGATAATGCGGTCGACCACATTGGTGCTGCCAACACGGTCGTGATCGATGGGTTTGATCGGCGTGCCTACAATACGGACCATACGGCAGCGCTGGATAGCGTGACCGCGGATCTCAGCCGCGGACAGGACATTGATCACTTGACGGGCCGAACCGCCCTGGTGATGGGAGCCGGCGGTGCGGCTAAGGCTGTCACCCATGCGTTGCAATCACGCGGCACCAAGGTCGTGGTGACTGCCAGGAAGAAGGAGCGTGCCGAGGCTCTGGCCAAACATTTCCATTGTGAATCGGTGGAGTGGACAGCGCGGCACAAGGTGCGATGTGATCTGCTGGCCAACTGTACCCCCGTCGGCATGCATCCCAACGTCGACGAGAGCCCGTACGATGGGAGCCAACTCGTCCGGTCGATGATTGTGTTTGACACGGTTTACAATCCGGAGCAGACGTTGTTGATCAAACAGGCACGCGAGAAGGACTGCCACGTGGTGACGGGCGTTGACATGTTCGTGCGGCAGGCGGCGATTCAATTCAAGCTATTCACCAAGCACGAACCACCAATCGAACTCATGCGTCAGTCCGTACGGCGGTTGATCGGGGCTACCAAAGCTTGATCTCTGGTCGCGTACACGCCGCCCGGCCAAGCTCAATTTTTCACAAACCGCCGCAGGATGCGCAATGACGAACGTGGCGCTGATCGGATACCGGGGCACCGGCAAGACAACCGTCGCCAAACTGTTGGCCGATCGCTTGGGTTGGTCCGCCGTCGATACCGATGAATTGATCGAGTTGCGGGCGGGAAAGTCAATCCAGCAGATTTTCGCCGAGGATGGCGAAGCGCGGTTCCGTGACATGGAAGTCGACGAGATCCGCACCGCCTTGCAGAAGCCACAGTCTGTGCTGGCACTCGGTGGTGGGGCCGTGCTTCGCGGCGAAACGCGTAAGGCGTTGGCGGAATGCGAAGTGGTTTGGTTGCGTGCGGATGCCGAAACGCTGATTGACCGCATCAATGCGGACCCGGTCACCGGCCAGCGTCGTCCCAACCTGACGGCGCGGGGAGGGTTAGAGG
>JAUIHJ010000464.1 GCA_030432015.1 bacterium | reverse complement strand
CCGGACGTCAGCCCGACCAGGCAGCCGGTATCCACGTGCAGCTCTTCACCAGGCGCCAGCTCGCGCTCATGGAGCGTGCCACCGGCGTGGACGAAAACCAGTCCATCGCCCTCGAGCTTCTGCATGATGAACCCCTCCCCACCGAAGAGGCCCGTCAGGATCTTTTTCTGAAAGGCGACGCCGACCGACACCCCCTTCGCCGCCGCCAGAAAAGAGTCCTTCTGGCAGACGACACGGCCACCGTAGCGGCATTGGTCGAAAGGTGAATTCCGATTTCCTCGCCAGGTGCCACACTGAGTTGATTCGCATATCCGGCAACATACAGCGCCGTCGGAAGCTGCTGGTCTGCTGCCACCGTTCCGCCCGTCGCGCTGGCGGCGACCAGCCCGATTGCGATGCACACGTGGAACATGAATCGAACGGACGGACTGCGATGCGGCGAACGCATGGTGTTGAATCTCCGAGGCGAGGGGGGGATGGCGAGCGGTCCGAGGGCGACGGCGGATAGTGCCCAGCGTGTGCCCTGCGGGGGCGTGTATGCCAGCTATCATACCCTGCCAACCAAGCTGCCGAAACGTTGCACTCGCCGTCCGCGCCGGATCGGGCGGACGCCTCGCGCGGCGTGCGAATTTGTTACGATCAGGGCGTGTTGCCTGCGAGCGACGCGTCATCAACGTTCATTCAGAGGCTCGCCACCAATGCCGTACCTGCCACACGCGACACCCGCAGAGATCGACCTTGATTCCGCCAAGCTACAGCACGCCTATGAATTGCTCGAAAGCTGGACCGAAGGGCCACAGCCCGCCGTGCCAGGCGGAGCGATTTTGGTTGGTCGACGCGGTAAGGTGGTCGCGCCGAGATTCTTCGGTCGACAGGGGCCCGAGCCGGATGCCGCGCCGATCCGCGATGACGGCATGTTCTTACTGGCGTCGATCACCAAGCCGATCACGTATCTGGGGGCCATGCTGCTGGTCGAACGTGGGCTGCTCAGCTTGATTGACCCGGTGACGCATTATTTGCCGGATTTCGCGGCGCACCACAAGGACGAGACGCGGGTATCCGATCTCTTTACGCATACGTCGGGGATGCCCGATATGCTGCCCAATAATGCAGAGATGCGCCGTGCGCACGCGTCGCTCGAAACCTTCATGCAAGGTGCGGTTCGTGATACCGTCCCACAGTTCCCGGCTGGGACCGATTTCAGCTATCAGAGTATGGGGACGCTGGTCGTCGCCAAGCTCATCCAGGAATTGTCCGGACTGCCGATCGACCAATTCCTCAAGCAAGAGATTTTCGAACCGCTGGGGCTGAAGTCGATTGCCCTGGGCGCCCGCGGGATCGATCGTCGGCGAATTGTCCGTGTTCAAACGCCCGACTACCAGGCAGACAGTGACTTCGGCTGGAACAGCAAGTATTGGCAGGATTTTGGCGCGCCCTGGGGCGGGATGTTCAGCACGCCGGAGGATTTTGCAGTCCTCTGTCAAGTGTTGCTCAACGATGGCCGCTATGGCAACGTTCGGTTATTAGCCCCGAACACCGTCCGCATGATGACCACCAATCGCCTCGACGACTATCCAGACTTGGCGGAAGGGATCCGGCGAACGGCACCCTGGGGACTCGGTTGGCAACTCAATCCTGTCGGCACGTCCAAGAGTTGGAGCGACCTGCTCGATCGCCACGTCTTCGGCCACACCGGCGCCACGGGGACCATGGTTTGGATCGATCGTCAGCGTGATGGCTTTTGTATGCTATTTACCACCGCCATCCGATCGCGGGCGCCGTGGCGGCTGGTGCATTTGTCAAACGCAATCGCGGCGGCCTTTCTGTAGGCTGGCGTTGGCTACGGCTCCGGGTTGATTCCCAGGGCGGTGTTGAAATCCGCGGCGGATGCCTCCAGCATTTTCATGACGGCACCGAAATCGCCCCCGTGGTTCAATAACGTGGCACCCTGCGCGTGCAGTTCCTGTAACCGTTCGACGGTGGCGGCGGGGCAACCCCAGGCCTTGCCGTATTTTTTGGCGGCGGCAGCCACGCGTGCCATGGCTTCATCAAGTGTCAGCGTGCCGCTGGAGTGCTTGATGCGCAAGCCCAGGTCGCCGGGGCCGACAAAGAGACCGTTGATGCCATCGATCGCCGCGATTGCCTCGGCGTTTTCCACCGCCTCCAGGGTTTCGATCTGCACGACCAGAAAGGTTTCTTGGTTGGCCCGGTCGGTGTAGCCCTCGCCGCCGCGCAGCATGAAGTCGCTGTCCAAGCCCGCCCCGTCAATACCACGATCGCCGAGCGGCGGGAAACGCGTTGCATCGACCAGCATCTGGGCTTTCTCGGGGGTCGAGACGTGCGGAATCATCAGGCCGGTCGCGCCATCTTCGAGATAACGATAGAGTTTGCTTTTCTCCAGCGTGGGCGGCCGCAACATGCAGTCGATGTCGTACAGGTGGAAATAAGCGAGCAAAGCCTGGACTTCACGATCCTCCATGGCCCGATGCTCCAGGTCGAGCCAGATGCAGTCGAAGCCAAAATGCGCCGCGTGCCGAATGTACGATGGAATGAAATGACCTAACGCGCACATGCGCACCAGTTCGTTGTTACGCAGTTTGGCGAGTGTCTTGCTTTGTCGCATGAAAAGTCCTCGACAGGGGGCTATGGGTTGGAGCGTGGTCGCGGGTGCCCAGTCAGCGCAAAGAACTGAGGAAGTGCTGAAGTGGCTGGAATTGGTGGGTTGCACGGCTTGGCGACGGTAACGACCCCAAAAAGGTTTAGGTTTCGCAAAGCACAAGCTTACGCTTTTGATGCTCCCGCTGCCATGTGCCCGCGAGATCGTTCGCAGATCGTTTGCTGGTGATGTTCGCCCGGACACCACCGGGTCGGCAGCAGCCGCGCCAAGTTATGCACAAGGCCGCTATTGCTGGCGGTCTCGCATTTTGATACACGCTCTGCTGTGGTTGCCGATCGGTCATGCGGCAACCACCATCGGCCACGCTGACAACGGTCGACGTGCGACCCACCGTACCGACATTCCTTGCGGGAGCCGACAATGCGAACAGCCGTTATCCTGACCTGTCTGGCGCTGCTTTCCGCGTGCACGGGTTGCGCCGTTTCGGATATGCTGTTTGCCGTCTTCGGAGATCACTACAGCGGTGGCGGAACGACCCGTGAGGAGAAAAAGTACCACTTCGACCGCCAAGTCGAGGCGTCGCAAGATTACGGATCCTGGAACCCCTGAAGTTGGGCGCACTCGAACTGAAAATCGCGGCTTCTGAATTCGTGACTCGGGTAGCGCGGCCGGCGCGTTAACTCGTGCGAAACTCCAAGCCGGACATCGTGCCGGTGCCGCTGGCGAAGCGATCTTCCGGCAAACCCATCTGCTGGAGCAGGCTGACGAAAAGATTCGGCAGGGGGTAGTTGTTTTTCTGGTCAAAGCCCAGATGCTGGCCGTGCCGAAATCTGCCGCCAGCGAGCAGGACAGGCATGTTCTGGTTGCTATGATTTGACGCATTTCCCAGGTTGCTCGTCAGCAGGACCGACGTTTTGCCGAGCAGGCTGGTGCCGTGTTCGTTGGTCTCCGACAGGCTGCGCAGGAACTCCCCCCAGGCGCTGATGATCGCGGTTTCGACGACCGCCAACTGCTCCAGTTTTTCTTCGTCCAGGCCATGGTGGCTGAGCGAGTGGTAGCCCTCGTCGACGCCCGGCAAGGGGACAACGCCACCGGAGCCACCCAAGTGGTAGACAATAAACCGGGTGGAGTCCGTTTCCAACGCGAGACGAATCATGTCCGACATCAGCTTCTGGCGCCCGATAAAATCGTTGGCATTGCCGATGTCGACCGGCTTGGGATGAGCGACCTTGGGCTTGGGACGGTGCGCCCAGGCTTCCGATGCAGCCATCCGCTTCTCCAGATCCCGCACGCTGGTGAGGTAGGCGTCGAGCCGTTGGCGATCGCCACGGCCCAATTCCCGTGTCAGTCGCCGCGTGTCTTCGGTTACCAGGTCCATGATGCTCCGCCCCTCCTGCACGCGCTTTGCTTGGAGCGCCCGCTGGGCAGGGGAGTCATCAATAAACAGGCGGGTAAACAACTTCGCGGGCGACGACTCGGCGGGGATCATCGAGCCGTTCTCGGTGTACGAAGGGCTATTGCTACCGGAACTGCCCAAGACCAACGAGGGAAACCGGGTCTGGCTGCCCAGGTATTTCGCCATATGCTGGTCAAGTGAAATCGTGTTCTTCGCTCCACCGGCGCTGCCGACCGGACGGGCCGTGAGAATGCTGGCTTCCGCGCGATGACCGCCGGTCACTCCCGGGTGTGACGCGCCGGAGATGACTGTGAATTGATCTCGCAAATCATCGATGGCTTGGAGATAACGGCTGGGCTTGTAGGATGTGCCAGTTCCCGACGGATTGAGGTTGGCAGCGTGCAACCCGAGGCCGAGCGTCAGTGCGACGAAGCGTTGTGGCGGACCTGGCGCCGTCGGGTCCGCAAATGCGGATTCCATCGCACTGAGCCACGGAAGTCCCAGTGAGACCCCGAGCCCCCTGAGCAACGTGCGACGATTGATACGGCGACGGAAGTTGAAATGAATGGATTTGTTCAAGGTCGACCTTTCGTCAACGGACGCTGGGCTACTTGGAAAGAAAAATGGGACTGGCGACGACAGCGTGAACGAGCGAGCGGAAACCGAAATCGGCCTGCGCGGTCTCGGCGACGATCGCATCCACGGTGGGGCGGTCGGCAAAGCGGATTGACGCGCCGGTTCCGTAGGTCAATAGTTTCTCGGCCACGTTGCGGGCCAAAGCGGCTTGGTCCGCCAGCACTAACTCGCGAAAGCCAGCGATGTCTTGAAACGGCCGGCCGTCGGCCATCACGAAGCTGGCATCGATGGGCGGGCCCTTGCGTTTGCTCCCGCGACCAGCCCGAAAGTAAGTATCTCGCCAGCGACCGGACGGATCGTAGTTTTCCAGGGCAAAGCCAGGCGGGTCGATCTTCACATGACACACGGCGCACGACGTGTCCGCTTTGTGCTTGGCCAGCATCTCGCGAATTGATTTGGCGCCGCGAATGTCCGGTTCGATCGCCGGCACATTAGCGGGCGGCGGCGGGATTTCAACACCCAACAGACGCTCGGAAAACCAAACCCCGCGAATCACCGGCGACGTCGTGGTGCCGTTGGCGGTGACTTTAAGAATCGCCCCTTGCGTCATCAGTCCGCCGCGATGATCCTGCGGTCGCAGCGTGACCTGGCGGACCGCGTCCCCGCTGATGCCGTTGATACGGTAATAGCGCGCCAGTCGGCTGTTCAGAAATGTGAAGTCCGAATCGATCAGGTATTTGACCCCGAGATCTTCGTCGAGCATCCGTTGGAGGTAGCCGTGGGTTTCCTCGAGCATCGATTGCTGCACGATCACATCGAATCCGGGGTAGAGCTTGCGGTCTGGCTCGGTGAAGTCAATCAAGCTCAAGTCCAGCCATTGGTCTGCCACGTCCCGCACGAATTGTCGGCCATGGGGGTGGCTGAGGAGGCGTTCCACCTGGGCGTGAATGATGGTGGGATCGGCGAGCTTCCCGGCCTTGGCGAGCCGCAGCAGTTCGTCGTCGGGCATTCGATTCCAGAGCAGGTAGCTGAGGCGCGTCGCAATCGCAAAATCGTCAAGTTTCCCCGGCTGCTCCTGAAAATAGAGAAATCGGGGCGAACAGAGCACTGCCCGATAGCCGGCCCGCAAGGCCGCAGCTAGATCGCGACTATCGGCGAGCACGCCATGGGCCAGGTCGATGTAGGGCTGCGCAACCGCGACGTCCGTTGGCCGGCGAAATGCTCGACTGGCGAAGTTGTGGATGAGTCGGGCCAGATCGCGTTTCGGTTGAGACGATGCCACCGAAACGGAGGCCTTTCCGCCGGCCGCTTTCTTGGGAAGCGATGTCACCGAAAGATCGCCTAACAACAGGTGTTGGACTCCTCGGTTATCGGGTCCGCGATGAATCCGCTCCATCCGAATCGACTCGATCGCCACGCCGGGAACATCCTGCGGGCCGCCTTCGCCCGTCCCGACCTGGCCGCCCTGGAATCGCGCCATCTTCAGCGTGTCGTCACCAGGCCGGATTTCGAGCATTTCGCCCCGATTCAACCACGCTTCAAATGTCCTTTCCTGGATCTCCGCAGTCGCCTCGAAGGCGCCGGCCCAACCAAGCAGCGGGGCACTGGAAACGCACATGCCTGTTCGTACAGTGCACCAGACGCCGCGATCTGCCGGCGGCTTGAGCGCTTTCGCGCGCACCGTGAATCGATACCAACCGCTTTCTCTTGCGGTGGTCGCGGGCAGCCTGCCTGCCGTAAAAGATGAGACGTGATGCCCAGGTCACCGCGTGACCATCAATCAGTTCGGGCTCGCGGGTTCTCGAACGTGCGCGGCGGCGCACCAACTCGACGGCCGAGAAAAGGCGGTCCGATTCGTCGGGCGTCCCGAGGGCCCGCCGAAATGCCTCGTCCAGCGCCGTGTCGACCACCTTGACATGCTGCTCGAGCTGAAAATGAGACATGGCTTGGCCCGCTGCGACCGTCGTGAATCCGGCGGTTCGTGGCTCGTCGGGCATTTGGTCGCCTAACGGAATATCGATGCCCAGCAAATCATGGAGGGTGCGTTCCAGTTGCAGGTTGGTTAAACGCCTCGCCTGGACACGGCCCTGCTCGAGCGCGTCCTTACCCTGGTGC
>JAUIHJ010000463.1 GCA_030432015.1 bacterium | reverse complement strand
AAAATGCAAGATGCCAGCCGCATCGGTCTCGCAGAATTCGACGCGCCGCTGAGTCGTGAAAGTGGATCCCATGCTGGAATTCTGACTCCCCTCGGCGCATCCCGCAAGCCGTCGCTTTGTTCTCGGCGCCATTCGACCCGCCGTTGAGGATGATCATGCAAGCTCGGCATGTCGTTGCGGCACATCGCCGGTGGGCGGTCGCCATGATCCAAGCAGGTTGAACAATTCCCGACCTCCCGCCCGCTAGGTTGCGTGGAAAACCGAATTTTGGCACGATAACGACGGCCCAGGACAACATTGGGGCGGACTGCACGCCTTGACGGATCAAGCCTCCCCAAAAACAAATCCACGAACCCCGACTGTGAGAAACGATGGCTGCGTTCCCAGAAGTTGAAAAGATCTGCTACGAAGGTCCTGACTCGAAGAATCCGCTGGCATTTCAATGGTACAACGAAGACGAGATCATCGAAGGCAAGTCCATGAAGGACCATCTTCGGTTTAGTGTCGTCTACTGGCACACGTTTCGGGGCAACGGGAGTGACCCGTTTGGCTCGGCCACCATGGTTCGGCCCTGGGAAGATGGCACGGACTCGGTCGAAAATGCGATCAATCGGGCGCATGTGGCGTTCGAGTTCATGGAGAAATTGGGGGCTCCTTTCTATGCCTTCCATGACCGCGATGTGGCCCCGGAAGGCGCGACGCTCGCCGAATCCAATCAGAATCTCGATGCCGTCGTCGCGGTTCTCAAGGAGGAGCAGGCGCGGACGGGAATCAAGCTGCTGTGGGGCACGGCGAACATGTTCAGCAACCCCCGCTTCATGCACGGCGCGTCGACCAGCTGCAACGCGGATGTGTTCGCTTTTGCCGCCGCGCAGGTCAAGAAAGCACTTGAAGTCACCAAGGAGTTAGGGGGCGAAAATTATGTCTTTTGGGGCGGTCGCGAAGGCTACCAGAACCTCTTCAATACGGACATGAAACGCGAGTTTGACAACCTCGGACGGTTCATGCACATGGCGGTCGAGTATGCCGACGAGATTGGCTTTGGCGGGACGTTTTTGATCGAACCCAAGCCCAAGGAGCCGACCAAGCATCAGTACGACAGTGACGCGGCTGCCTGCATTAACTTTCTGCGGGCGTACGGTTTGACGGACCGGTTCAAGCTGAACGTCGAAACGAATCACGCGACGCTGGCAGGGCACACCATGATGCACGAGTTGGACTATGCCGGCCATCAGGGACTGCTCGGCTCCATTGACGCCAACACCGGTGATCTCATGTTGGGGTGGGATACGGACCAGTTTCCGACCAACCTCTATTTGACCACGGAGATCATGCTGATGTTGCTCAAGCACGGTGGCGTCGCCCCGGGGGGCACGAACTTCGACGCCAAAGTGCGGCGCGAAAGCTTCGAGCCGATCGACCTGTTTCATGCTCACATCGGGGGCATGGATGCATTCGCTCGTGGTCTCAAGATCGCGGCCGCGATTCGCGCCGCTGGTCAGGTCGACGCGATCGTCAAGGATCGCTACTCGAGTTGGGATGCCGGCATCGGTGCAAGAATCGAGTCCGGCACCGAGAGCTTCAAGTCGCTGGAAGCCTACATGCTGGAAAAGGGCGAGGTCGCCCCAAATCAAAGCGGCCGCCAGGAACTACTCGAAAATATCATCAATACGTATCTCTAACGAGCGTTTGATCCAGTTCTGTCATGAAAGACGCGCGAGCAGTTCAACTGCCGCGCGGGCCTTTTCGACACCGAGCTTGTCGACCAGTCGCTTGGCTTCCATTAACTCCGTGCTGGCGAATTGACTGACTGCACTTGGGTTGCCCCTGGCGAGCGGCATGGCCTCGCGCTGCTTCATCTTGAGTTTGACTTGCGAAACGAAGGCTGGCGTGACATGGACGCCTCGATCCGCAAGTGTCTTGGCGACCGCTTGAGGTTTGCCTGTCGGGTCTTTCGTGAGGACTTCGCGGATTGCGGCACTCTTGTTGACTTCCTGCCCGGTCGCTTTGGGGGATCGGGTCCGAATCTTCTTGGTCATAGACGATCACTCCAGTTAAACGAATAAAATCGTGGTCCACATGGCCGTTTAGCTCCCTTCGCGGGCCATCCTAGATTGCCCGATTGCAATAGCAAGACCCCCTTGTCGCACTTACTTCTACTGTGGGTTACCTCAAGGTAGCTTGCGTTTTTGCTCGACGTTCCGGCTTCTGTTCGCTTGGTAAGGTCAGTTGCAGTTGATTCATACTTCGCTCGAGAAACTTCGCGTGATTTTCCTCCCGCCGGCCGCGTGGGCCGCGGGTAGCAGGAAGGTAGGTGGTGAATCGGGCAGGATGCCTTTGCGTTCCCTAAATGACCGAGTGCAATTCGGCGACAATCCGGAACCGGCTCGTTTTCGCCGCCCATTAGATGCAACTGAGGAACAACGGCCTGTCGGCGAAAAAGGTGCCTGTCCCGCTGACGGGGTGTGCGCTACTGAATCGCGGTCGGCCATTTCGATGACCAAAGTCGCTATTTGAAGCCGCCGCAGATGGGAGCGTGCGTGCTGAAAAGTGGCGTTGATGAACGGCCCACTCAGTCAAATTCCGATCGTCGCTACCTGTTCAGCAGCGTGACCGCCCCCTCTAATACGCAATCAACACCACACTACGTAGCCGAGGTGCGTCGATGAATTCCGACCTGGACCCAATTGAGGGCTTGCGTGAAGCCCTGCGTCTTTCGCCTGAGAACCTGCCGTTGCGGTTACATTTGTCGCGATCGTTGATGAGGCTGGGCCGGCATGCTGAGGCCGAGGTGGAATTGCTGGCCGCTCTGACGCTGGCCCCGGCAGACCCTGACGTCAAATTGGATTTGGCCAGCGCGTATCTTCGCCAGGAAAAGATCAGCCAAGCGATGGTGATTGTTGAGGATGTGGTTGGGAAACGCGATGCTCCCGCCACCGCCTACGTCCTTTACGCGCGTCTCCTGCTGCGAGAGAACGACGTCCCCGGAGCGGTCGCCCAGTATAAGTTGGCCCTGGAGATGGACGAGTCCGTCGCCGATGCCGAACTTGGACAGCAGTTGGGAGTTGGCGACGACCACGCCGACGGGGAGGTCTTTGAAGGCCGGGTGCGATCGAGCCAGGAAACGCCCGCGGGTGATTTCGATCCGGAGATCGAGCGTCCCTCCACGACGTTTGCGGATGTCGGTGGAATGGCGGAGGTCAAAGAAGAGATCAGTATGAAGATTCTTTACCCGCTTCAGCATCCGGAAATGTACAAGGCCTACGGCAAGGCGATTGGAGGCGGCATCCTGATGTACGGGCCACCGGGATGCGGCAAGACCTATTTGGCGCGCGCCACGGCCGGGGAGATCGGGGCCGGTTTTATTTCCGTCGGCATCAGCGATGTCTTGGAGATGTGGACCGGGCAAAGCGAACGAAACCTTCACGAGTTGTTCGATCACGCGAGGCATAACACACCCTGCGTGCTGTTTTTCGACGAAGTTGATGCGCTGGGCGGAAGGCGTAGCGACATGAATAGCGGCAGCGGACGCCAACTCATCAATCAATTCTTGTCGGAAATGGATGGTGTCGAGTATTCCAATGAGGGCGTGTTAGTCCTGGCGGCGACCAACGCGCCGTGGCATGTCGACCCGGCTTTTCGGCGGCCCGGCCGTTTTGACCAGGTTCTGTTTGTACCGCCTCCTGATGCCCCGGCGCGGGCCGAGGTGTTGGACATTCACCTACGCGGCAAGCCGCAGGACCAAATCGATCTCCAACCGCTCGCCAAACGGACGGAAGGGTTTTCCGGCGCGGACATGAAAGCGATTGTGGATCTGGCCATCGAAGGCAAGTTGCGTGAGGCCATGAAAGCGGGAACGCGGCTGCCCATTACGAATAAGGATCTTGTGGCCGCCGTGAAGAAGATGAAGCCGACCACGCGCGAGTGGTTTTCGACGGCGCGAAACTACGCGTTGTATTCCAACCAAGGCGGCGTTTACGACGCCGTCCTCAAATACTTGAAATTGCAATGAACCCACATGTCCAGCGCGCGCTGCTCTTAATTCAACAGGACCGCCACGAACTGGCCGCCCAAGAACTCCGTCAGGCGCTCGTGGATGCGCCCAATGATGCGCTCGCACACGCCGTGTTGGCGATCTGTCTTTCATCGGGCAAGCAATACGACGAAGCGACGCAGGAGGCCGAATCCGCAATTCACCTGGCACCCGACCAGCCGTTTGGATTTTATGCCTACTCGATCGTGCTCCGTGCCCGCAACCGTTTTGCCGACGCGCAAAACGCGATCGAAGAAGCGATCGGGCTGGATTCCAATCAGCCCAGTTACTTTGCGCAATTGGGGCAGTTGCATTTTGATCAGCGTCGTTGGCAAGCGGCACTTGACGCGGCGGAAGCTGGGCTGGCGGTCGACCCCGAGGATGTCGAGTGCATCAATGTACGGGCCGTGGCGTTGGTTCGGCTCGGTCGCAAGTCGGATGCAGGCGAGGCCCTGAAGTCCGCGTTGGCGCACGATCCGGAGGACGAGTTTGCCCACGCGAATCTCGGCTGGACCCTGATCGAGCAAGGCCATCACGAAGAGGCGATGGTCCATTTTCGAGAAGCGTTGCGTTTGAATCCGCAATTGGATTGGGCTCGGCAAGGCATCATCGAGGCGATGAAAGCCAAGTACTTCATCTACCGGATCATGCTTGGATACTTCTTCTGGATGATGAAGCTGACGCGCCAAATGCAGTGGTATTTTCTACTGGGCGCCTTTTTCGGTTTTCAGTTTCTGCTCCGGTTGAACAGTAACCATCCAGAATGGTCCGCCTGGCTGATGCCTTTGATCATCACTTACGTTGCTTTCGCCCTGATGACGTGGATCGCGACCCCGCTGTTCAATTTGGCGCTGCGCCTGAATCGCTTTGGACGTCTGGCGTTATCGCGCGAGCAGATTGTGACGTCCACCTGGGTCGGCTTTTGTGTGTTGGGGGCGATCACCTTTCTGGGAATCTATGTTTCCGGAATCTTCCCCGAGAATAGTGGCCCGTTGTTCGGTGCGTTGGCCTGTGTGTTCATGATTCCACCGCTCTCGAACATCTATCACTGCGAGCCTGGCAAGCCCCGCACGCTGATTCTCTTGGTTGCCGCTGCAATGGGCCTGGTCGGCTTTTTTGCCTCGGTTCCTCTGCTGGTGTTCGCTATCCTTCCCGGGTCGCTCGGCGCCCTGATCGCACTGCCAACGCTGGCCAGCATCAAGGTATTTCCCTACATGGCGTTGGGTTCTCAGGTTGCGGTGAATATGCTGGTAATGGCTCGACCGCAGCGCTGACGTCTCCGGACCGCGGAGGTGTCCGTGCGATTCGCGTGCCGACCCGAGCCCCAGCGCCGTTGACCCACAAGACTTTTGCGAGGTTGCACCATGACCCATCGAACTGATAACCAACCTGCATTGCCCGCGGATGCTGAATCTGCGTCCCGTACCGCGGCGACTCCGTCATCCCAGCCGGGGCTGGGCCGACGTGAATTGCTCGCCTATTCCGCGGCGTTTGGTGCCGCCTTCATGGCCAAGCAAGGACTCGGCGACGATGGGGCGGCGGCCGAGTTGCCACGCCAATCCGTAAAGCCGCGTCCGGCCAAGAAGTACAAGATGAAAAAGGCCATTAATATGTGGGCCTTCGCCTATCCGGACCAATGGACGCTCAAGGAATCGTTGCAGTTAGCCAAGGATGCCGGCTTCGATGGTGTCGAGCTTAACTTCAATTTGGCCGGCGAATTTTCCGCCGAGTCGACCGAAGCGGAGATCCTCGCGATCGGTAAGCTGGCCGCCGAGATCGGGATCGACATCAGCGGCGTCTGTTCGTTTCTGTTCTGGCCCTACTGTCTGACGCACAACGATCCCGCCAAACGACAGAAGGGGCTGGAACTGGCCGGCCAGATGGTGGAAGCGGCTCGCCTGTTGCAGACCGAAAATTTGCTCGTCGTGCCCGGCGCCGTCTACGCGCCCTGGATGGAGGATTTCGATCCGGTTCCCAACGATGTTTGCGACCAACGCGCCCGCGCCGCCGTCCGGCAACTTCTCCCAGCGGCAGAGAAAGCCGGCGTGTCGATCAATATCGAGAATATCTTTGCCAACGGTTATCTGTTCAGTCCGCAGGAGATGATCGACTTCGTTGACAGTTTCCAGAGCAAGCACGTGCAGGTGCACTTCGACACCGGCAACATCATGCACTATCAGTTCCCCGAACATTGGGTTCGAATTCTCGGAAAACGGATCAAGAATATTCACTTCAAGGAATTCGACAAACGGCAGAACGAATTCACGCTCAACACGTTCCGCACGCTGTTGGACGGCACCACGAACTGGCCGGCCGTGATCGACGAACTGGACAAGATCGACTATCGCGGCTATCTGACGTTCGAGTATTTTCATGCCTTCAGTCACTATCCCGAGGCGCTGATCTACCAGACGTCCGACGCCTTAGACTGGATGCTGGGCCGCAAGGCATAGCCAATGCCTGGCTGGCAGGCGGTCATCGCGCGTGACCGAAAATGAGGGCGATCTCTGTCCCGGCCGCTGCGGAGCCGGCGCAACGCCAGCGAGCGTTGCAATGCCCGTTTCCAGGCGGGCCAGCGTGGCTTGCGCCTGCAGCTTCGCTGGCAAGACACGTCGCTCCCGTGACGGCAAGGCGACGCTCGCGGAATGGACGTCAGGCCTGGTGACCTCCGAGGATCCAGTTCAGTGCTGCGACCTACGCAGAAAAATGTTGACCAGGCACCCTTTTGTACAGGTTGG
>JAUIHJ010000462.1 GCA_030432015.1 bacterium | reverse complement strand
CCACCCATGTCCTGAATGGAGAACACCGGGGGTGAATTCGCCTGGCGGTTGCCGCCGTTGATCTGCACCAGCTGCTGATCCTGAAGCAAGTACCCCATCGCCCCTTGCTCACAACCCAGCCCGATCAACAGGTACGCGCCAATGTTGGGATGCCGCGCGATGCCGCCCATCACGCGGTTGTGCATCTGGTGGTTGATCCCGCCAAATTGCATGCCGCAACCGCTTTGATGGGTGAAGGCGACAACGCCATCGATGTTGGGGAACTCTCGCAGGGCCGCTTCATCGAATCGTTCGGCAACGTATTTGCTGACCGACGCAGAGCAATTAACGGTCGAGATAATAGCGATGTAGTTGCGGGTGCCGGCAGTGCCATTGGCTCTGCGGTAACCTTGAAAAGTTCGGTCCGTGATCGGTGTTGGCGGCTCGGGGATGGCCGTCGCGCTGGCGTAATCTTTGGCGAAGTCGCCGTTGGAGAGGTTATGCAGGTGGACCAATTCACCGACTTCAATCGGCGCGGTCGTATATCCGATCGTCTGGCCGTATTTTCTGACCTGTTCGCCTCTGGCAATGGGCTTGACCGCCAGCTTGTGACCGATCCCCACCGGGCGGTCTAAGGTGAATGAGACATCCCCGATCGAGATGGAGGTGCCGGCGGGCAACTCGCGGATGACCACGCAGATATTGTCATCAACATGGAGAGAAGTGACGTCGGAGGAAGACGAAAATGTCATCGGAGGGGGTCTGTCTTTCTGAAGATGCGGTGTCGGTCGAAGTGTCGCGAGTTGGTTGGCGAGGCTGGCCTCGATTGCCTGCAAACCACCCGTATCGTCATCCTCCGCCTGAACGTCCCCAAACTCAAGGCGTCCAACCGATTTATTGGCTTTTCCGAGGCCATCGCGGGCTGGCGGTCGTCTATAATTGAGGGCAGCGAGGCGGCTCCTTCGTGGCTGCGTCACGGCAACGATAAGGTGTTTCTATCAAACAACTTAATTAGGTGGAAGGCATTCGCCACCAGGACTTCCGCCAGGGCGGCGAAATCCAGAGTCACAAAATATGGCCACCGACACCGCGAATTCAAATTCCCCGCCCGCAGCCGCCGGCCCACGGCCGGCCGGTGATCAACCACCAAGCGGCAGCGGCGCAGGCGGATACGGTGCGTCGGTCCAGCGGCAACTCCGGAAGACCCAGGCTCAAGTCAAATTCGTGGATCTCTGCACTGCCTTGATGGTCTTGGCTGCCGGCTCGGTCGGCTTTCTGCTGGTCGCCGCGATCATTGACCACTGGATCTTGGGTCTGGGTGTCTGGGCGCGGCTGATGGCATTGATGATCCTGCTGGGAGGCTGTGGCTGGCATTTCTACAACTCCGTCCTGCCCTTGCTGACGCGACGTATTAATCCGCTGTATGCGGCCAGATCGATCGAGCAAGGCACACCGGACCTGAAGAACAGCCTGATCAACTTCCTCATGTTTCGGGCGAATCAGTCGTCGGTGCATCGGGTCGTCTACCAAGCGATGGAGCACAAAGCGGCGGTCGACCTTGCCAGCGTTCCTGTCGAGACCGCAGTCGACCGGTCGAAGATGATCAAGGTCGGCTACGTGCTGGCCGCGGTTTTGACGTTGGGCGCGGCGTATGCCATTTTGTCCCCCAAGAACCCCTTTCAGACCGCGGCGCGAATTGCCGTTCCCTGGCAGGCCATTGCGCGGCCAAGTCGCGTCGTGATCGACGAAGTGAAGCCAGGAACGGTGGAGGTCGTTCAGGGGCAGTTCGTCGATGTGGTTGCCCGCATCCGCGGTGCACGACCGGAAAAAGACGCCGTCACATTGGTCTACAGCACACGCGATGGACAGACTGTCGAGCGTCGCGTGGCGATGCAGTTGGACGACCATGGTGTTGCCTACCACGGTCAATTGCCAGCCGGCACGGCCGGTCTCCAACATGATCTGGATTACCGCGTCGAATCTGGCGACGCCATTTCCGAACGGTTTACGGTGACGCTATCTCCAGCGCCGACGATTGCCGTCGACTCGCTGGACTATGAATTCCCCGGCTATACCGGCCGACCCCGAGAGACAGTGCACCGGGAGGGCAACATTCGTGGGCTCGAAGGCACCCGGGTCACCATTGTTGCCACAGCCAACAAGCCCATTCGTTCTGCCGCGATTACATTCAATCCACATCAACCCACCGATGCGGCCCGCCCGCCCGTTCGGCTGGCGATGGATTTTCAGGACAGGACCGCACGGCAAACATTCACGCTGGCCTTGACGAGCGACCGCAGGACCCCCGTCTATGACACTTACCAGTTGTCCTTTGTGACCGCCGCCGGGGACGTTAGTCAGCACCCCATTTTACACCAGATTGATGTCGTTCCAGACTTGGCGCCCGAAGTCAGCATCCTCGATCCGATCCAGAATCGCATCACCGTTCCCGTCAGCGGTCGGCGCAAGATCGAGGTCCGGGCGGTCGATCCGGACTTTGGGCTGCGGCGGTTGAAGTTGCGTGCCGTGGCGGGCGGAACGGACGTTCTGGACGAGGTCATGTTCGAGGAGCCTCGCGGTCGACGTGGCCAGACCATCGTCACGTATGAATTCGCTCCTGCCAGATTGGGACTTGCGGCCAACGATCGGGTGACCTATTGGGCCGTCGCCGAGGACAACCGGGTACCATTCCCCGGAGATCATGTCGACGGGAATCAGTCTGGGCCAAATGTCGCGAGGACACGGAATTACCTCATCGAAATCGTGCCGGATCCACCAGCGCCGACGTCACCCGGTGCCACGCCGAACGACAGCGACGCCGGTCCGTCAAAATCCGGTAGCGATCAGCAACAACCGCAGCGCGATCCGACCAATCCCGACAGCGCCAAACCGCCGGCCGAAGATTCAGAAAAGGGTGACTCACCACCCGATCGCCCGGCACCCGACCCCTCCTCCCCACCAGAAGACGATCCCCAGGAAAAGGGCCCCGAGGATTCTGAGGCGAGCAAGTCTGAGGATGGTTCCGGTGGGAGCCAGTCGAGCAGTCAATCGGGCTCGCCAGATGCCGAGTCGCAGCAAGGCCAGGGTGGCGCCGGCGCGCCACAGGATGGCCAGTCTCAACCGGGCGATACGGGTTCGTCAGGCGGCAGCGGCGGAAGCACGCCGCAATCGAGCGGGCAGCCGGACGGCGCCAGCGCAGGGCAGGGCGGTGACGCGCCGCCCAAGGAGTTGCATGATGGCGAAGTCTTCGAGAAAGTGCTGCAAAGGATGAAGGACGAGCAGGCCGAGGGGCAAGGGCGATCCGACCCCAACGGCAATGACGCAAGTGACAACAGCGGTGACACGCCGCCCGGCCAGCACGCGGAGCAACCTGGCAGCGGGACACCCTCGGAAAAACCATCCGGCAACGCTAACGATCGCAGCAAGCCGCAGGGTGACGCCGCAGGCAACTCACAAGGATCGGATACCAAGAGCCAATTGTTCAGCGAGGATTCGCAGTCTCCGGCCAAGTCCAGCCCACCCGCGGACGGCACGCCCCAACCGGGCGACGGCGCACAGCAACCGGATGCAAAGCGGGGCGCAGGCGACCAAAAAGCCGGCAATCCAGGCGAAGGAGGAGACACCAATCCCACCAGCGGCGAACAGCAGGGGAAGCAAAAGCCGGACGTTCCAGGGGAGCCGGATCAGCGTCCCAAAGAGCCCGGTAGTGGTGATAACGGCGAATCGGGCGCCGGTCAAAATAGCCAGGATACCGAAGGGACTGGCTCGGTGGAGAGTTCGCAAGATCAGACCGTCACCAATCGAGATAAGCCCAAGAGCGGCAATCCCGACAGCACCGAGCCGCAAGAGAAAAGCGATCCGGGGTCCACCAACAGTAAGAAACAATCGGACTCCGAAGGTGGCGAGAGCGGCGACCAGAGCGGTGGTGGCAAGAAGGGGCCCGGTCAAGGAGCGAACCAGGCCGGCAACGATAGCGCCGGACAGAATAGCTCGGCCGATGACGGCGCCGGCGCTTCGTCCGAATCAGGTGATGGAGAGACCTCAAATACCGCCGGCAACAAGCAGGAAGCACCGGGAAAGACGGGCTCCGCCGGAAATCAACAAGGCCAGGGTTCGTCGGCACGCAAGGATCCCAATGGCAATCAGGAGAACGACGGTACCAACGGTTCTGCACCGGAAGCGGCCGGCAGTGACGAGAACCGCAAACCACGTGATACACAAAAAGGTGGCGGCGGCGGAAATCGGCCGGGCGATGCCGGTTTGCCGACCGGTGGGGGCGTGCCCTCGGACGTGCGGCACAATTCGGGAATGGACCCAACCATGGAAGTTGCCGATGGAGATGCGGCCAATCTGACGTACTCCCAACAAGCCACAGACCTGGTGATCGACTATTTGAAAGATCAGGAATCTCGACCGAATCCGGAACTACTGAAGGAGCTGGGTTGGACCCCGGAAGAGATGAAACAGTTTGTTGATCGTTGGCAGCGGCTGAAGCAGGCCGCGGTCGAGGACGGCGGGCGGCATGAACTGAATGAATCGTTGCGGAGCCTCGGCCTGCGATCGCCGGAAACCAAGCTGCGACAACGGCGTGTGCGTAGTGACGACACGCGCGGGATGAGCGAATCGGGTGAAGTCTCCGAGCCGCCTGCAGCCTACCGCGATCTGTTTGATGCATTCCGAAAAGGGACCGCTCGCGTTCGGGGGAATTGACCTCACGTTGGACCCCTGGAACTCTGGCGGTCGCCGAGCCCCGACTCTCAGCGGCGAAGTCACAGCGACCTGCTCTCAGCGACCGACTTCCCGCGACCAACTCTCCCAGCGGCCGCGTCTCCCAGCCGTTGGCGATCTCTGCTACCGCCTGTTTGCCAATGCGGCCAAGGTGTCCGCATCGATCAATTCTCGCTCGCCGGGCCCCAGCGTCATGGAGAGAGGGTCGAACGGAGTGTCGTGTGTCGCACCAAGGAGATGCGCGAACTCGTGTGACAGCACGGACAACAAGTCGATGTGCTGCGCCGCAGTGTTGCTGAGGCGGGCCTGCACGATTCGCTCGTTCCTCGAAGGGGTGAACTCCCGATCGGAACCGGGCGTTGGATCGACGTACCAGCCGTTCCCTGCCGCGTCGCGGTCCAACACAATCAGGCCGTGACCGGCCAGTGCGAGGCGGTCGCCGGCAAGGTCGGCGACGCGGATGTCGGTCCTGCGCACCGGGTCGACCACGGTTCGGGATAGCCCATCGCCAATCAGTCGCTCCAGGAGACTCGCGAACAGCCAGTCCGCTGCGCCCGCATCAATGGTCGCGGGTGACGACGCGGTGGCACGAAGTTCGGCCGCGCGGAGGGCCTGCAGGGCAGTTAGGGAATACGAATTTGGATTTACGACAGGCTGCAGCACGAGGCCGTTGGGTAAGTCCGTTCCGTTGGTGGTGGCAAAATCTCCAACCGCAGTGTCGAAGCTGAGGATGGGGAAAAAATCGTTCGAGGCGGCGGAAAACCCATTGATCAGGAATACGTCCAACGTCCCGCCGAGCTCGGCGCTTTGCGTACCGCCGGCCGTGTTCGTGACCAGTTGATCAAAGGCTCCGTCGACGGTCCCGCCGAGTTCGACCTCCAACGAACCGGTCGCGGTTTGCAGGTAGTTGTGTGTTATGGCGAGTGTGCCGGATTGATTGGCGCCGCCAACTTGGATCGTTCCGCCGTTGGTGACGTTGCCCGTAATCTCGCCCCTGCCGCGCAAGGTGCCACCCTGCAGATCGACCTGCAACGAATTAACGGACAGATCACCACCCGCCAAGGACGTTTCGCCAGCCGTTTGTGCAAAACCATCAGCGAAGACCGTAGTGCCGGATGCGAGTTCCACAGTACCGCTGTTTTCGAAACCGATATCGATCGTCACGGTCGCCGCCTCGCCGGCACGGCGAAAGACGCCGCCGTTCTCAAAGTGGTGCGACGGACTGCCGAAGCCGGTTGTGAACCCGCCAGCCTCAAGTAGCTCGAAGACGCCAGCGGCTTCGTTGATGATCGTGGCAGCGTGGAGGGTCAAAGCGCGCGTTGACCGATGATGAAAGCGTCCGCGATTGGTGATCGTACCCTCGTCCAGGGTTCCGCTGGCGTCATCGGTGTACTCCAGCAGTCCATTGTTGGTGAAGCCTGGACCTTGAATTCGCCCGTTTCCGGTCCACGTGGTCACACCTTCATTGATGAATGAACCGTGGGCCGCGATCGCCCCGCGGGACAGGGTGGCGTTTCCGTGGTTGATTGCGGAGCCGGCAATGACGAGGCCTTGGTGGGCCAGCGTGGCTCTGGTTGTAAACCCATCCGAGGTCATGTTGAGCAGGAGGATGGCATCCGTATCGACGATCACGTCATTGACGGTGTTTTCCAGCAAGCCGGCGCCCTCGAATGTCGTTGTCCCGAAAATCGAAATATCACCATGGGCCAGTTCAGCTCGTGCACCGGCTGCGACCCGGATCGTCGCGTCGGTCTGCGTCCCGCCACCGGACAGCCGGAGAACGCCGCGGTGGATGTCGACGATCGCCGTGTTGTGCAGTGGTACCTCGATCTGGACCAATTCATCTTGGGACACCAACACCGTGGCCGAGAGCAGGACCATGTTGCACAAGATAGGAGTGACCAAGGGGTCGGTTCAGCAGCGCATCGCGAATGCAGAAAACGAACCCACCTACCTGCTCGCACCCGTCAAAGTGGTCGCAGAATTCGAAATTTACAGGTCCGTTCGCGATTCATGTGGGTTGACTGTTGGTTGGCCGTTCGGTGCGCCCCCAGATGTTGTGGTCGCGACGTGAG
>JAUIHJ010000461.1 GCA_030432015.1 bacterium | reverse complement strand
TTCGGCCGTCGCCTCGACACGGGTCGGGGCAAGGTGCCCGAGGTAGCCGCTCCGATCAAGCAATTCGCGATAACGGAGTTTTCCGCTGCTATCCCGCTCGGTCAATTCGATGCGTTCGACACAACCTCCGCGGGCATTCCACGTGATCAAAATCGGCGGTTCGGAAACGGGCCGTGGCTCCGCGCCGTCGCCTTGACCAGCGGGGCCGCCAGGCAAGTAGGAGCCTGCGGAAATCCAGCGTGCAGGCCAGGTTGTCGGCTCCGGTTCAGGCGAGCCATCGGCGTTCGGCGGAGCGTCGGGTGTTCCGGGCGCCTGGCCGACCGTGCCGTTGGGCGACGGGGAATCGCCCGTGTTGTCCTCGCCGGTTGCCGCTGGCGGGCTCGGCTCCTGCGGGTCGGTTGTTCCGGCGGTGTCGTCGTCCGGCTCGCCGCCCGCCTCGCCTGCTGACGCCCCGTTCGCCCCCGGATCACCCGCAATGGAGTCGGTCTCGTCGGACTGCGAACCCTCCTCGGTAACATCCCGCTCGGCCACCGCGGGCGGCTGGGGATCGAGGACGTTCTTGATCAACGCATAGCCAGTCAACGTGGCTAGAGAGAGCACGATAAAAAGTACGAACCGTTTTTCCACGTAAGGAAGCTTTCGCGTTTGCTGCCTGAGAGCAGTCCCACTGGGGGGAGGTCGTTAAGGGCGTCCTAACGGCCGATTCATGTCGGCAGCCAAGAAGTGTGTACGGTTAGTATTCTCCCCGGCCGGGGAATTCTTGCAATGGGAGGCCGCACGCCGGATTTCGTGGCGTAATGCCCTGCCCTGGCGTCAGAACAACCTGCCGATGGCGGTCATCTTCCTTCGCGGAGGCGATCACCCAGAAAATTGTCTAGCTCGGGGATGGCGTAGATCTTCTCGATCGTCACGTCCAGCGGGTAGGGGACGCGTCGAAACTCAAGCTGCTGATCGTCCAAGATCACGTAGCTGGCATCGGGAATGCCGTCGCGGGGCTGGCCGACACTCCCCACATTGACCATTACTTTGGTGCGGCCCAGGGTGTAACGGTTACCGAGTTCTGTAGGCGACGAAAACCGGCAATCTTCAGAGAATACTCCCGGAACATGGGTGTGCCCCTGAAAACAGCTGCTGGGAATCAAACTGAAAATCCGGCTCAACTTGCGCGGGTTATAAACGTCTTCCGGAAAGACATATTCGTTCAGCGGGTTACGGGCCGAGCCATGAACAAACAGTAGATCGTCTTCGCGGACCTGCCGCGGCAGTTCGCAAAGAAAGTCCCACCGCTGACGGGCCAACTCCGAATCGCCGTCGACGGCTTCGAGCTGGGATCTGGTCCAGAAGATCGCGCGTTCGGCACCACTACTGAATCCTTCCGGGTCGAACAGCGCGCCTTGGTCGTGGTTGCCCAGCACGGAAACGGCGAATTGGCGGGCGCGGTCGACACAATCCTTGGGATTGGGACCATAGCCGACGATGTCACCCAGGCAATAGATCGTCGATACACCCTGCTGCTGGATGTCTTCGAGCACCGCTTCGAGCGCCTCAAGGTTCCCGTGGATATCGCTGATGATCGCTCGTTTCACACCGGTTCCTTAGCTGCCCATCGTGGTATTCCAAGGTCGCCAATTCCGCGGCAAGTCTAAGGGCCGCTTGGCGTAACGTCAAGGCACCAGCCGCCACGTAGGTGCCGTACCGCCTCGTTCACCGTCCGCTCTTGAGCCGGTCCCCCAGCATGTTGTCGAGGTCGTTGATGGCATAGATCTTTTCGGAAGTGACGTCGACGTCGTACGAAACGCGCCGAAACGTAATCAGATCATCTTCTTGAATAACGTAGCAAGCCCGTGAATCGTTATCTCTGGGTTGGCCGACCGACCCGACATTGACCATGATCGAGTCTGTGCCCAATCGATACTGGTTGTTGATTTCTTCCGGGGACAGGAACTCGCGATCGGTGGTAAAAACGCCTGGAATGTGCGTGTGACCTTGAAAGCAATATCGGTCGATGCGATTGAACAGGGCGTCCATCTTGCGCTGGTTGTAAACGTCTTCGGGAAACACATACTCGTTGGTCGGTTCCCGCGCGGACCCGTGCACATAGAGCGACAATCCGTCGCTATGCGTGCGGGGCAATTCCCCCAGGAAGTCCCAACGCTTATTGATGCTGTTCGGCTCGCCACTGGCTTCAAGCTGTTCGCGCGTCCAATAGACGGCCTGCAAGGCAACCGGGTTAAAACCATCGGGGTCGAACAGGGCCGCCTGGTCATGGTTTCCCAGGATCGTAACTTTTGCATTGCGGATCACCTGATCCAGGCATTCGCAAGGATTGGGCCCGTAGCCAACAATGTCGCCCAGGCAGAAGATCTCGCTGATGTTCTGAGCACGTATGTCGGCCAGGACTGCGGTCAACGCTTCGAGATTCGCGTGGATATCGCTGATTAACGCTCGCTTCACGCCGAGTCCTCTGTTCGTGGCCGATCCACTGAATCCACATGCTACCAAGAGGTTGCATCATCAGCGTCGTCAAATATTGAATAAGTCCAACTCTACTAAACTGCTTCCGGACGTGCAATCACCGCTAAATCGCGCGCCGCCCTTGAGTTGCATCGGCACGCCTGCGATTCTGGCTTAAGACATCGATCGTGAACCCCTTGTTTGCAGGTAATTGATATCGTGAGGATATTGGCTCTAGAGACCGCAGTGCAGCCTGGTTCGATTGCCTTGCTTGAAAATGCGGAAATCGTGGCACAACTGGATCTTGCCAACGGCATCCGGACAACGTGCTCGTTAATCCCGGGGATCCAAGACCAACTCGCCAAGCTCGGTTGGCAGCCGACGGACCTCGACCTGGTGGCGGTGTCCCACGGTCCAGGTTCTTTCACGGGCCTCCGAGTCGGTATCACGGTGGCCAAGGCGCTGGCCTATGCCCTCGGCGCGGAAGTGATGGGAATCTCGACACTCGACGTGATCGCTCGCCAGGCGGAGGTGTCATCGCCAGACCTGGCAACGCGGACATCCGAAATCGACACATCCGAAGTGGGGGTGCAGTCGCTGTGGTCGCTCATTGATGCCCAGCGTCAGCAGGTGTTCGTTGCCAGGTACGAGCCGGTTGCATCCGCCCCATGGCGACGGGCTGAGTCAACCTGCGTATTGGGAGTCGACACGTGGCTCGCGAAGATCGCACCCGGTGACGTGATCTCCGGGCCGCCGGTTGAAAAACTACGCTCCAGAGTCCGTCCCGATGTGGCGATCATCGCCGCGGTCAACGGCGTGCCCCGCGCGGCGACGGTCGGCCGGTTGGCGGCCGAGGCCTTTCATCGCGGTGAACGGGGCGACCTTTGGGCCTTGGTCCCCCAATACCACCGCCTGAGCGCCGCCGAAGAGAAGCGGGCCGCGGCTTCACCGTAGCCTTGGTATCACGGTTTTGCGTACCCAAGACCGAACAACCCCCAACCGTGCGCGGGCCGCGCTCCTACTTGTGACCGTACTTGGCAAAGGTCACCTTGGCGGCATCGATCGTATCGTTGATCTGATCCTCGGTGTGGGCCGCCGAAACGAACATCGCCTCATATTGGCTGCACGGCAAATAGACACCGCGTTCCAGCATGTTCCAGAAATACTTGGCAAACATCGCTGTGTCGCATTGGCTGGCGATCCCCCAGTTCTCGACCGGTTCGGGGTGAAAGAACAGGGTCAGCATGCTGCCGACCCGTCGCACGGTGTGCGGAATCGTGGTCGTGTTGGCGGCCTCTTCCAATCCGGCTGCGAGTTGGGCACTCCGTTGTTCCAATTGTTTGTACGGGGGATCATCACGTAAAACGGTCAGTGTTGCGATGCCGGCTGCGGTGGCAATTGGATTGCCGCTGAGCGTTCCAGCCTGAAACACGCTGCCCGCCGGGAGGACGTCGTCCATGATCTCTTGTTTGCCACCATAGGCTCCGATCGGCAGTCCACCGCCGACGATCTTCCCCATGGTGGTCAGGTCGGGCATGATTCCGAACAGGGATTGTGCTCCGCCGTACGCGACACGAAATCCTGTCATGACTTCGTCAAAGATCAGCACAGCGCCGTGCTGGCTGCAGAGTTCTCGAGCTGCCCGGAGAAACTCGGGCGAGCCCGGCACGGTCCCCATATTTCCGACCACAGGTTCGAGAATCACACCCGCGATCGAATCGCCGTGTTCCGCGAACGCCGCTTGCAACCCCGCCACATCGTTGTAAGCCAGCACCATCGTGTCGCGCGTCGTTCCGGCGGTGACGCCCGGCGAATCCGGCACGCCAAGTGTCGCGGCGGCACTTCCCGCGGCGACCAGCAAGCTATCGACGTGTCCATGGTAGTTCCCGGCGAATTTCACGATCACGTCACGACCGGTATGCCCGCGTGCCAAGCGAATCGCACTCATCGTCGCTTCCGTGCCCGAATTCACAAGCCGCACCTTTTCGACCGACGGCACCGCATCAATAATCAGCTCGGCCAATTGGTTTTCGGCAGCCGTTGGTGCTCCGAAACTGGTGCCTCGTTGAATTGCGGTCTGCAGCGCCTCAAGGACCGCCGGGTGGCCATGCCCGAGGATCATTGGCCCCCAAGACCCGATGTAATCGATGTACTCGGCACCATCCACATCAAACAGCCGCGAACCTTCAGCCCGTTCGATGACAATTGGCTCGCCCCCCACTGCGCCAAAGGCCCGCGCAGGGCTATTCACGCCACCCGGCATCAGCTGCTGCGCTCTCGCAAATAGTTCGTGGCTCTTAGCCCCCATGGTCAACGGCTCCTCAAGGTTGGTTTGCGCCGCGCGTAATCGAACGACGTGCGACAATCGCGACCATTGCCCTGCACGCTCCCCAACTTACTGTAACGATGCGTGGTTTGTACATTACAGGGATCTGAACTTCACAAGTCTGTTTGCCGCGGGAAGAAAATCAAGCGTTAGCCAGACCAATTTCGCCATCGACTTGGTCGCCCAGTGATGGGAACCACCCCTGAGTCCCACGCCATGAACGCTGAATCCACGCCGACGGACCTGTTTGGCTTGCTCAACGTCGACAAACCGGCCGGCGTGTCGTCGCGCAAGATTGTCAATGACGCACAGCGACTGGTTCGCCCGGTCAAAGTCGGGCATGCCGGTACACTCGATCCGCTGGCCACCGGGGTCCTGGTCCTCTGCTTCGGCCGGGCAACACGCCTCGTGTCCTATGTCCAGCAACAGCCGAAGGAATACGTGGCGACGTTTCTGCTGGGCATGCGTAGCGAGACAGACGATATTGAACGGGAGGTTGTCGAGCTGACGGATCCCCCCGTGCCAACGCGTCAGGCGATCGTGGCGACGCTGCCGCAATTCGTCGGCGAGATTCAGCAGCGGCCGCCCGCGTACTCCGCCGTAAAGGTTGGCGGCAGACGGGCCTACAAGCTGGCACGTCAGGGGAACTCGCTCGAACTTGCCGCGCGGCCCGTGACCATCGATGCCATCACGGTGCTCGAATACGACTACCCGCGGTTGGTCGTGTCGATCCGGTGCGGATCGGGAACCTACGTCCGTTCGATCGGCCGCGATCTGGCGACAACCTTGGGTACGGCGGCGGTGATGTCGGAACTTCGCCGCACCGCGATTGGCGATTTTCGCGTCGAAGACGCCTGCGACGGCAACGCCCTCAGCCTGGAGCTGGTCACGCACCACCTCGCGCCCCCTTCCCGGGCCGTTGCGCAGTTGCCCTCGGTCACCGTCAGTGAAGCGGACATCGAACGACTCCGCAACGGGCTAAAAATCACCTCGCCCAACGCGAGCCTGACAGGCGAGATCGCGGCAATCGCAACGGACGGCCAGTTGATTTCGATTCTGTCGAACACCGGAGACCAACTCCGACCCCTGCGAAATTTTGTCTAAATGGCCGAGCGTGATTCAGCAGCGCACACCCCGTCAGCGGGGCAGGCACCTTTTTCGCCGACAGGCCGTCGTTGCGCAATTGAACTCAATGGGCGGCGAACAACGAGCCGGTCCCGGATGGTCGCCGAATTGCACTCGGTCATTTAGGGCGCGATCGCCCGACGCGATGTCCTTTTCTCTTCCGGTGCGGCGCCGGCCGCGCTACGGGTTTCGCACCAAAGGTCCGAAGAACAGGCTGTTCAGAAACAGGCGGTTGGTGCCGTACCAGAAGCCCCTCAAGTTCGGATTCTCCGCGATCAGGATGGCTCGACCGCGACCGCGACTGGCTGTGACGACACTGGCCGACCCGGCAATGACCTCCAGATTCCGGGCCGAGACATAGCCTGCGAGCAAGGGATCGGATTCATACAGTACAGGCGTCGCGTACACATTTTCGGACGGCTCGAGGAAGACGTGGTTGTTTCGAAAAACCGGCAAGGATATGTGGGGTGTGTAGCCGTAGCCAACCGGGTGCGTGTGATCGACGCGCGTTGCAAAGATCGAACCCCTGACCAATTGTAACGCCGCATCGACGGTCGCCGCGGCATACGGCCGCCGCAGCGTCGCGTCGGCAGGGACCGTCGTTTCGGCGTCCGAAGTACGACGCAAGGCGGGGGCCACGATTTTCTGCTTGGCCAGCCACTCGATGCTGGTCCCCATGGCGACAACCGTCCCGCCTGCGTCGAGGTAGTGCGATAGGCCGGCGATACCCTTGGCGGAGATCCCGCTGTAGCTACCGCTGACCAGCACCACCGCCGAATAGTCTGCAAGCTGAACGCCGCCAAGCTGGCTCTCCGTAACCAAGGTGATCGGAATCGAAAGCCGTTGATCCAGGAGATGCCACACCTCACCAGCATCGAATGCGCT
>JAUIHJ010000460.1 GCA_030432015.1 bacterium | reverse complement strand
TGCCGGCGCTACTTCGATATTCGATGACGTGTGCGACATCGCAAAAAAAATGGCATTAACGGGACAGCGTCCAACCTCTGGTGCGGACGCCGGCCCGCCGAAGAGATGTCGAGGCGAGACTTCCACCGACCGGCGTCGCTGAATCGCGGGCAGGAGGTGTTTGGTGACCGCTCGCGGCATCACATTCCGGCTCCATGCCTGCCCGGCCGCACGTTGGATGACCTGTTCGGCCAGGCGAGCGGAACGCATCTGCCAGCGTTGTCCGCGTGCCAGTCGCGCACGGTAGAGGGGGAGTTCGGCAAGCTGCCGGTCCGACAATTCCAAGGGCTTGGGCAGGCCATGCATTTGACCTCGGCCGAGGTGTGCGTAGGTCCAGTCGTCGCTGATAAAATCGGCGCCGTTGGACATGAATCCCAGCAGCGCGGTTGTCTTGCCGCCATGTGCCCAGCCGGTTACCAGTGCGCCTTGACCCTGAAAGCGAAAGGCGGACGCATGAATCGGCAGCATCCCGCGATCCATCATGGTTACGTTGATCGTCGGCAACAGCAGTGGAAGACTCGAGCCGCCACGTTGGTAAAGTAACTCGCAGGGGCCGCCAATCCGGTCAAACGGCAATTGGACGCGGGCTCGATGCCCTGATCGAATCACCACGAAGTGGTCGTCCGTAAAGGCCACATCATCGCGTCCAATCAGCCGCTCGGATGCGCCGCCAACCTGATCCGCAAAACGCAGCCGAAGATCGGCTTCAGCCGCCGCGTGCGAAATGGTCAATCCCAGCGCGTGGCTGACGAGTTCGCAATCCGCAGCCGTGGCGTCGACCAGTTCAATCCCCACGGTGCCGTGCACGTCAATATGGGGACGTTCGATCGTCGAGTTTTCTGCCTGCTTGATCATATGCTGACTTGCATCGAGAGCGTGGTTTTAAGAAACCATGGTTTCCGTGACCGTGCCGTGTGGTTCATCCGCTTCGCGTGCTGGCTTCGTTGTGGGTAACGCTCGCATTTCGCTTTCCGCCCGGTTGAGTAATCCGGTTAAGGTGACTTCCTCGTCTGGGAATGTCGCCGTGCCGACCTGCATTCTCAATCCCAGTTGGTCGTTTGCCAGGTTCTGCAGTCGTTCGCCAACGCGCGTCGCATGGTCGGCGGTTGCTTCGGGCAACAGGACGACAAAGTGATCACCGTTGTAAGCGATGATGTCGCAATCCTTGGTCTCATCGGAGAGCAGTTTCCCGACCCGCGCGTCGATATAGCGGCGCAGGGCATTGTGCTGGACTTCCTCGATCAGGCGATTCAGCGCTACCGAAGTGCTCGTCCCGTCGGTGGCCAGCGTCATGATCGAGACACGGCGTTTGAACTGTCGTGCACGTCGGATTTCGCGGTAGAGGTCGGACTGTCCGGTTTCGAATGAGGTGGAGCGGCCGCCAAGTTGCATCGTCATCACGGCCGCGGCGCCCTCTTCGAAGTCTTGAATACTGGCGGCGATCCGCTGCGCAAGCATCACGGTGATCAGCAGCGACGAGGCTTCCATGGCGGTCAGCGGCAAGCTGGCACCAAATACTTGATAGCCAAGGATCACCTTGAGCCCCAAATGCATGCCGAGCATGCTGATCAGGAGGAACTTCGTGCTACTGAAGTGCCGACGCTGCAGCATCAACACGGTGATCGCGGCCACGGAAGCCAGGACGTACACGAACGAGGCCATGTTGATCGGCCCGTGGAATCGTTCGATGCTAAAAAAGATCAGCAGCCAGGCAATGGTGGCGGCGATCCAGACCCGCAACTTCATCATCGTTAGTATGCTCCCCGTGGCCGAATGACGGCCCCCACGGTTTTTAAGAGAAGTTTGATGTCCAGCCACAGGCACCGTGTCTCGATATATTCAATGTCGAGCCGCAATCGCTCGTCGAATTCCAAGTCGCTTCGGCCGCTGATCTGCCACAGTCCGGTGATACCCGGAGTCACCTCTAACCGTTCCGTGTGCCACAGGGCGTACGTGCTTACGTCAAACGACGTCGGGCGAGGGCCGACCAGGCTCATGTCCCCCCACAGGACGTTAAAGACTTGAGGAAGTTCGTCGAGGCTGGTCTTGCGCAAGAACCGACCGACGCGGGTGACCCGAGGGTCGTTTTGCACTTTGAAGTCGGGCCATTGAAGCTGATTCAAGTGGGCGTATTTCACCTTCAATTCGTCGGCGTTCTTCACCATCGTGCGAAACTTGAACATCTTGAAGCGGCGGCCGCCTTGACCGGTTCGGGATTGGCAAAACATGACCGGGCCCGGGTCTTCGATCCAAACGCAGATCGCGCACACCAGCATGACCGGTAAGACCAGCGGCATGGCGATCATGCACAGCGACACGTCCATGATGCGTTTCGCAATCATGTAATGTCGCGGTGCCACCCGAACCCCAAGGGATTGCAGGCGTACCATGTGGTCTCGGATTCCGGCTACATCGCTCAACGAATCAGCTCCCTTGTGCGTATTCACGGCTGGAACAGCGCTAGTATCGCTCTGGAAATAGTCTTTCAACTCTACGGCACTCCCTGCTGGCGGGCCGGCTGAGCGAACAAATTCCGGCGATTTTGATTGCCGCCAGGCCGCAACGAGCCCGCAAACAGTGAGGCAACTAGAGCTTACGTCGCCAAATTCAGTCGGTGTTGAATTCCGTCCACAATTCCCAGCCTGGGGCGTTTCTGGCGCGCTCGTTCCAATTAGGAACCTATGTTTGAAGTAGAAAGGCCAACCTATGACGACATTTGCCCATTCCGCGCCCGGCGCACCGAAATTTCCGTCACAGATCACCTTGGAAGCGTTGTGGCGCCGACGCGGCATCTTCGCTTTCAGCCTGATCGTCAGTCTCGCGTTGGGCGGAGTCTATCTGGCCTTGGCGCGTCCCACCTATCAGGTGAACGCGCGACTGCTGGTGGAAAAACGGTCAAAACCGTTAGAGGACGAACCACGCACCAGCGATAGCAAAGACTTCTTACCGACGCAGGCTGAGATTATCCGTAGCCCGGCAGTGATCCAACTGGTGGTCGAGTCGTTGGCGATCGTGCCGGGGCCCGACGGAGGAAGCCCAGTGTTAGACATCGTCGAGCACCTGCAGGCGGATCCGTTGGTGGGAACGGACGTCCTCAGTTTGGGTTTTCAAGATTCCAATCCGACGACCGCAATTGAAAAACTCCAGGCCGTCATTGCGGCCTATCAGAGTTACTTGAAACAAACCGAGCAGGGGGCCTACCGCCAGACAATTACGCTGCTCACTGACCGCGAACTTCAGTTACGGCGCGAGCTGAGCCAACTGCATGCGGAGTTGATCGAACTGCGGCGGCAAAGTCCCTATATGAGCGAAAATGGTGCGGCATCGGAAATCCAACGTACCGTCCTCTCCGGAGTCAGCCAGTCGCTCAGCGATACCAAAAGTCAACGTGTACAATTGCAGAGCCTGCTCAAGGATATGACGGCATTTCGCGACGCGGAGATTGCCGCCAATGAATCGCAGCAGACGTTTCCGACGGCTCTGACGCCGGCCCGCGGCACGCTTGATGCCGCAGAACACGCTGCCGGTAGAACCGACAGTGAGGGCCGTCGTGACTGGTTGGCGGCCGTCGAAGTGCTTTCGCGCGTGGTCAAGGGCGGGCTGGCCAGCCTGGAGGATCCGGCTCCAATTCAACAGGCGCTACTGGCGGCCCAGTCCCGTGCAACCGAACTCGGCCAACGCTTCGGCCCCAAGCATCCCGAGTTGCGTGGTGCTCAAAAGCTGATCGCCTCGCTCGAAGAACGACTCCGCCGCGCCGTGATGGCGGCCCCCGCCGTGCTGGAGCGGGAGATTGAATCGTTGGGTCACGAAGAAGCCAATCTGATCGAGCTCTACAACAATGAACTGGCGGCTGCCAAGGGAGCGGACGAGTACCACCTGAAAGAGCAGAAGACACGCGAAGACATCCAACGCTTACAGCAGATTCACGATTCCATTGTGTCGAGGTTGAGCGATTCTCAACTCGCCGACCAGGCGCTGAGCGGGGGGCGAGCCTCTGTCTTCGTCAAGGTTCTCGATGGCCCGCAGTTGGTCAATGATCAGGTCTGGCCGCAGCCGATCCCCCTGCTTGGCCTGTGCGGTCTGATGGGACTCGCCGGCGGGTTCGTGTTGGTCGTCTTAGCCGAGCAGTTTCCACAGGCCACCACTGCAGCGTGAGCCAGGGCGGGATGACGATCTACCGATCCTATGAACGAAATGCAACAACACGAATCGGGCTACCCGCACGAGACGGCCGGAACCGCCGGTCAGCAGATCCGCGGCTCGACGATGCTCTTGGCGGGCCGCTTCGTGTCACTGGGCATGAACTTCATCGGTCAGGTCTTGATCGTGCGGTTTCTTTCAAAACAGGAATTCGGTTCATTCGCCTTCGCCCTTTCCTTGGTTTCTCTGGGCTCGTCCCTGGCCCTGCTGGGATTTGACAAGACGGTTTCCAGGTTCGGCCCGATCTACCACGAACGAGGAGACCACGCCCGCTTGTTGGGGGCGATTGTGCTGATGCTGGGAACCCTGGCCGGGCTGGGGGCCGCGATCGCATTGACGGTTGTGGGGTGCTTCTACGGGATGGGCGGCGATCCGTTTGGAAATCCGCTCGCCGCCAGTTTGTTGCTGCTATTGATCGTGCTCGTCCCGATTAACGCGGTGGATAGCTTCTTGGTCTCGCTGTTCGCCACCTTCGCCAGCCCGCGATACATCTTTGTTCGTCGTTATCTGCTTAGTCCAGGCTTGAAGCTATTGACGGTCGCGGCAGTTGTTGTGCTCAGCGGAAACGTCGCCTGGCTCGCGATCGGCTACACGGCGAGCGGCGTGATCGGGATCGTCATCGGCGCTGGCTTACTACGGCGTTTGTCGCGAACGCATGGCCTGCTACAACCACTGAAGTGGAGTGAGCTTAAGTTTCCCTCCAAAGAGATCTTTAGCTTTAGCCTGCCTCTCATGACGTCTGATGTAACGTTCTTGCTCAAGGGGACGCTCGTTCTGTTCTTCCTTGAGTTCATGCTCGGCAGCACGAGTGTCGCCGAGTTCCGAGCGGTCTTTCCCTTAGCCCGACTCAATGAGATCGTCGTCACGACGTTCGGAATCCTCTTCATGCCGACGGCGGCGCGGTTCTTTGCCAGAAAGAGTCACGCAGCGATCGACGACTTGTACTGGCAAACGGCGACCTGGATCACGGCGCTCTCGTTCCCGATTTTCGCGGCCTGCTTCGCATTCTCCGAGCCGTTGACGGTGCTCATGTTTGGTGCCGAGTACGCCACGTCAGCGCCGGTGCTCGCCTTCATGGCGTTGGGATTCTATTGCAATGCGATTTTCGGTTTCAACGCCCACACCTTGAAGGTGTATGGCAGCGTCCGATTCCTGGTCATCAGTGATCTGGTCACGATGGCATTTGCGATCGTCGCGAATCTATTGCTGATTTCCCGCTACGGCATCTGGGGCGCGGCCGTGGCGACCTGCGCGACCCAACTCCTGCAAAACATCATCAACCAGGTTGGCTTGACGTTAAAGACATCCGTGCGGCCTTTCCCGCGGCGATGTCTTGGTACCTACGTGGCGGTGCTTGTTTCGATCGCGCTGCTAATCCAGATTCAACGCCATTGGTCGCCGCCCGTCCTGGTGGCACTCGGTTGCACGGCGATCGCCACGATGGTGGTCATTGGCGTGAGCCGCAAACAGCTTGACCTTACCAATACGATTCCTCAATTAGCGCGCTTCCCCTTGCTGGCGCGGGTACTCGGATAGCTTCCATGGAAACCGTGATTCAACGACAACTTGAAGCGGTGATGCCGCTCGCCCCCGCGCCGTCGGGGGCCACTCCCACGCGCGAGTCGCCCGGGATACCGGGGGCTGCGTCGGCTCCCCAGGTTGGCCAGAAAGTTGGCTACCTGATGTCGCGATTTCCCAAGCTCACCGAAACGTTCGTGTTATACGAAATTCTGGCTGTGGAGCGCGCCGGACTTCACGTCGAAATCTTGCCGCTGCAGCGCGAGCGGACGAAGGTCATGCATCACGAAGCAGAACGACTTGTGGCGCGGGCACGGTTCACGCCGCTGCTGTTCTCGTGGGCGTTGTTGATGGCCCACGCGCATTTTCTCTGGCGACGACCGGGAGTCTACTTCGCGACGTTGCGGACCTTGATCGCTGCGAATTGGGGGAGCCGACGTTACCTTGTTGGCGCGATGGCGTTCTTTCCTAAGGCCGTGTTGATGGCCCGCCTGGCCAGCCAGGAGGGGCTCACGCATCTCCACGCGCACTTTGCCAGTCATCCCGCGGCGGTGGCGTATGTGATCCATCGCCTCACGGGAATTCCGTTCAGCTTCACGGCCCACGGATCCGACCTGCACCGTGATCGCCATATGCTGCGAGAGAAAGTCGCCGCGGCCAAGACGGTGGTCGCGATCTCAACCTACAACCGGGATGTCATCCTCGACGAATGTGGGCAGGCGCATCGAGAGAAAGTCGTGGTCATCCACTGCGGGGTCGACACCGAGCGATTCCGACCTCGCCAGACACTGACATCGTTTGAACGCGAGGAAGGCCCGTTCTCAATTCTCTGCACCGGCACGCTGCATGCGGTCAAGGGGCAACGCACGCTGATCGAATCGTGTCGGCGACTCCGCAAGTCGGGCCGCCATTTCACGATCTTGCAATCGGTGTTGCCCTGGATGCTGATGGCATAGGGAATGCCAAGCCGCTGCGCCGCACGGTGGACAACGAAGCCCTCTACGGACAGCTTGTGCCCCACCAGCAAGTCGGGTGCAGGACCGGACGATAGGC
>JAUIHJ010000459.1 GCA_030432015.1 bacterium | reverse complement strand
ACTTCCGCGGTGGCGGTTGTGGTGGTGGCGGGCCCTGCACAAATTCCGCCCCCAAGGCATCAAGTGCCTGAGTCGTCGAGTTGTGCGGGTTATCCGACATGAGCATGCGCGCAGCGAGTCCTGATGGATTCAAGTTCGCGCAAGTATAGGTCGGGCGTCCAAGAACGGCAGAAAATTTGACGCGTCGCATCACACGACGGTGTCGTGCGGGAAGTCTGCACGAGTCGCGCGCGGCACCCGCTTATGAAGTCAATCCTACAGCGGGAAATCCTCTTCGGCCGCTGCTTTGCCGTAGATCGGCATATGCCGGTAATAGACTTCGAGGATCATGGTGGCGCACGAGGTAAAGTACAGGCGACCACCGCGATCGTTCACGTGACCACCGCCCGCGACATCCCAACTCCCCAGCATGTGTCCAGTCGTGCTTTGCGATTCCACCAACTGGTCACGCATCACGCTGTTCCATTTCTCCCACATCTCGCCACCAAAGTGCCGCATGACCTGGGTCGCATAGTAATTGAAGTACATGTCCGTGGGTTTGGGGCCAATGTCGCTGATGTATTTCGCGCCGGCGGCCAACGCTTCGTTGTCTTTCTTCCAGCCGAGGTACATGCGGCACAGCAGGCCGACCGCCGTGGTGGATGGTTTGGCACCGGGCGTCGCATAGCCGTACTTGGCTCCGTATTCGGTTTGGACACTATCCAGGAATTTGCTGGTGCCAGCGACACAGGCGGGCGGCACTTTGAGGTACGCCATGTGGCCGCTCTTGAGTGCCATCAACTGCCAGCCCACCACGGACGTATCGCCCGGCTGTTTGGGGCTGTATCGCCAGCCACCGCCGACAGGGTCTTGGGCGTAAGCAATGTAGGCCAGCGACGCCTGAGCGGGCATCATCAACTGGCGATCCTGCGTCATGGCGTACGCTTCGCACAGCACAATCGCCGCCAGTCCGTGGGAATACATATTGCCCCCACCCTGGACCAGAGAGCCGTTCTTCTTGTTCTGAGCCTTGATCAAGTAGCTGAGGCCGCCAAAGACCTGTTTCTTGTATTGTCCTTCCTTGTGGGTCTGGCCCGAGCCGAGAAACGGCAGCAATGCCATGGCGGTGGCACCTGTGTAGCAATCCGTCAGTGTGCCCTGGTGTGTGCAGCGACCGTTGCACTGACCCTGCCGGTGGTCAAAGCTCCAACTGCCGTCGGGACGCTGGTGCTCGGCAAACCACTTCAGCGCCAAAGCCACGGCCTTCTCGCTGCCTTCGGAACCGCCGTTGCTCGCGACCATCTGCTTGCGTGCTGCGGCGCCCCGGCCTTCCACGCCTTTGCCGGTGACGGAACCGATTTCCTGCATTAGGTCATTGCGCGGTGCCGTTTGCGAGCTGAATTCGACTAAATCGACCGTCAATGGCGCGGCATCAATGTCCGTCGAGACAGAAACATCTTCCACTTCGACCGGCGTGGTGACCTCCGTCTGAACGACGACCTCAGATGTCATCGTTTCGACATCCATCGGTTCCAGCTCGTCCAGCATTTCGAAATCCTGAACCTCTTCGACCTCACCGGGAGGCGTCACATTGAGAACGGTCGGCGCTGCCTCGGACGAAGGGTTGAAATACATCAGTGCCAGAACCAGCAGGATCAGAATGTGAACCACCATGCTGACGGCCCAACTGGGAACGGCATTAAAGAGGATAAAGCGGCTGCCGAGTCCCGCGCCAATCTCCTCTTCTTCCTCTTCCTCTTCGTCCGTTTCCGCCTCGCCAGCATCACGGGCATGATCGATGATCGCCTGCTGATTCGGGTCAGAATGAGGGTTTGTGTTGGAAATGGAAGATCCGGTCGCCATGCTTCGTGCTCCGTCTCGTGTTTTCTACGGTTCCCAAGTGAAGGCCTGATCCGACGTGACAGTTTGCCGCGCGTATCCCCGTTGTCGAAACGCGGCAACATTCGCGACGGGCTCACCGATCAAGGCCTCAATTCCCGTACCGTGTCGGGAACCCTCTGCGGTCATGATAAGCCATCTTAACCTCTTAGGCTACTGAATTTTCCGTCGATTTCAAGAGCCACGTGGTCGCCTTGATTTTGCGTCGTCTCTCCGATCCCGCACCGCAACAGCCATGCGGGGGACTCCAGGCGTACCGTACCTGGACGCGGTGTCCGAAAAACGAGCGTGAAATGGACCTGTTCAGAGGGCATATTTTGGTTACAATTCGGGACTTAGGAAAATCCTACCCATCCAATACGTGACCGCTGCCCGGCGGCACCACCTGTAAGACAGAGGATACGGCTTACCATGGCGAAGAAGACTGGCGGCAAAGGGAAGAAAAAAGCAGATACGGTGTTCTTGGTCTGCGAAGAGACCGGCGATTACAACTACTTCGTGCGTCGTAAGCCGGGTCGCGAGAAGCTCAAGCTGAAAAAGTTCTGCCCCCGCCTGCGGAAACACACCATCCATAACGAAAAGAAGAAGTAGTGCACATCGCGACCGCCGGCGCCGGTGGAGATGGCCGTCTTGCGGCCGACGGCCGGCGCCGCAGTTTGGATTGCGTCAGATTCTGCTTCTCGGTTTGAGCTTGCACGCAATGGGCAAACGCTGGCGCATCCAGGCACACGACTCCGCACGAATTCACGCCCTGGAGCGGAGCGCGGGCATCTCCCCCATCGTAGCCCAATTGCTGGTCAGCCGCGGGATTACCGAGGCGGCTGACGTCGCGGCGTTTCTCGACCCAAAATTGACAGGTCTGCGCGATCCCGAGGAACTTCCGGGGGTTGTGACCGCCGCCCCGTTGATACACGCAGCCATCGCGGACCAGCGGAAAATTGTGATCTACGGCGATTACGACGCCGATGGGATGACCGGCGCGTCAATCCTCTTAAGCTGCCTCCGGATGCTCGGCGCGGAGGTCCGCAGCTACGTCCCCAACCGGCTGGAGGAGGGCTACGGGCTCAACGATCTGGCGCTCCAGACGCTGGCAGCCGAGGGGGCAGAGATGGTGATTTCCGTCGATTGCGGAATCGCCAGCGTCAGTGAGGCGGAGACGGCTAAGCAGCTCGGAATCGAATTGATCGTCACCGATCACCATCAATTCGGCGCCACATTGCCGGATGCGGCCGCCTTGGTCCACCCTGCCCTGCCCGGCACGAATTATCCGTTTGTGGGATTGTGCGGCGCCGGCGTCGCCTTCAAGTTGGCTTGGGCCCTCTGTTGCCTGGCCAGTGATTCCAAGAAGGTCAGCCCGCGGATGAGGAGCTTCCTCTTAACCGCCATTGGCTTGGCAGCGATTGGCACGGTGGCCGACGTTGTCCCGTTAGCCGACGAGAATCGGATTCTTGTCCGGCACGGCCTGAAGAGCCTCAAGCATTCACCTCCGGTCGGGGTCCAGGCGCTGATGGTGGCGGCAAAACTCACCGACAAACCGACGTTGTCCAGCGAAGATATCGCCTTCAGTCTGGCCCCCCGTTTGAACGCCGCCGGCCGCCTGGGACAGGCGCAATTGGGGATCGAACTGTTGACGACGGACTCTGCCGAGCGAGCGCAAAACCTGGCGGAATTCCTCACCGAACTCAATGGCCAACGCGACACGCTGGAACGCAGCGTCTACCTGGCCGCGAACAAGCAGATCAAAGAACGTTTCGATCGCGATGCGGATCCCGCCTTTGTGCTGGCCGGAACCGGCTGGCACGCGGGTGTGATTGGGATTGTGGCCGGGCGACTGGCCGAACGGTATCATCGTCCGGTCGTGTTGATCTCCTTGGACGAGCTCGGCGCCAAACCCGGCAGCGGTTCGGGCCGCAGCGCGTGTGGGCTCGACTTGCATTCGGCTTTTGCGGAATGCGACGAGTTCCTGGTCTCGCACGGCGGTCATGCCGCGGCGGCCGGGTTGCGCGTAGAAACGTCGCGGGTCGATGATTTTCGCGCTGCGTTCTGCGACCACGCCGCGGGCGCAATTTCCGACGAGGATCGTGTGGCGGAAATCCGCATCGATGCGGAGGCCGCGTTCAGTCAATTGACGCTGCAAACGGTTCAGCAGGTAGAAGAGATGTCACCGTTCGGCGCCGGGAACCCTCGACCCGTGCTGTGTGCCACGGCGGTCACGCAGGTCGAGCCACCTCGTTATTTGGGGAGTGGTGAACGCCACCTTTCCGTCCCGCTTATGCAACACGGGACCAAACTCAGGGCGGTCGCCTTCGGCAAAGGCGAGTGGCTGGAAGTCCTGGGAGCGACCGACGGCCCCATCGACGTCGCGTACCGGCCAGTCATCAACGAGTTCCGCGGCCGCCGTACGGTCGAGATGCATCTGGTCGATTGGCGGCCGAGCCAGTAGCAGCGACGTGTCGGACGCGTACGCCATCGTTACCGGCCGGAAACGGGCGGCATGATTCTAGTCGGTCCGGCGTCGTCCCAGGCATACTGTACGAATTCTGCGGGCATGTACAAACCGCTGCCCAAGTACATTCAATGCGCGCACACGCCTTGCGGCACGTGACACCTCCACGACGACGGCTGACCGGAAAACTCGGCGGACTTGCCTGCGACGAGGACTTGCCGGAGTTCGCGAGCTGCGGCCGGGCGGCGCACGGCAGCTTCGTCTTCGAGCGAATCCGCGATTCTTTACATGGGGTGGCAGATGTGTAAGCATGGTGCCATCAAGGCAAGAAAAACTCGGTTCCATCACGGCGTCGCAGGTCATGTGCGATGTTACCAGAGGCGAGGAGAATGAAGATGAACAGTCGTATCCAGATTGGTGCTGCCGCATTGGTGCTTGTGGTTGGATTGTTCGCATGGCCTGCTGCCAATGGCGAGAAGCAAGCGGACGAGCAACCTCACTCGCTCGAGGCGTTGCTAAAGGAGCGGCAGGCGACCCTGCGGCAGCTTGTTGAGGTCGTGACGGCAGGTTATCGACAAGGCACCATGGGATATGATGCTGTCGCGCGTGCCACCGAGCAGATGCTCGACGCCGACCTCGCCCTGGCGGAGGACGCAGATGCGCGCATCGCGATATTTCAGCGGCGGATCGACTTGATGGAGTCGGTGCTTTCGATGGTGGAAGCAAATTTCGCGACCGGGCAGGCCAGTCAGGCACAGGTCCTCACGGCACGGGCGGAGCTCTTGGAGTCCCGCATCCTGCTGGCACGCGAGGAGGCCCGTGGGGATCGGCGGCAGCCGTAGCGTCCATCAGCCGCAGCCACAGCTCGGCGTCAGTCGGCCCAGCACGCGCCAACGAATCCAGAGACGGTTGTGTTAAGCAATGGAGATGTTCGAAAACCCCTATCAATCGCCCGGCGACCTGAGCCGGGGAGGGAACGGCGTTGCAGCGTCGCGCGAGCGGGCCTGGCGTTCATTTCGCATTGCTTTCTTGATCTTGCTCGTGCCGGCAATTTACAACTATTGGGCGTTCGATACCTATGTTATCGCCGCGATTCGATTGCCCGGCGATCTCGTGAATCTCTACCGCCTGGGCAATGTGCTCGGCTTCATCATGGGTGGTTCGCTGATTTGGATGCTCGGCTTACCCGTCCTCGAATTGGCTGCCAGGCTGATTCGCGCCGTCCTGGCGACCGGTACCGATCGGGGTTCGTGGCTGGAGATTTTGTACCGGTCATTATCTTGGATTGCGATTCTCGCCCTTCCCGGTGCCGTTCTCTGGGGCGTGTGGGTCTTCGCGTTCTACCAGCGGCAAGTGGATTTCTACACGATCTCCTGGGCGATCGGCATACCGGCCCACGCCTTGGCGGCCTGCTTGTATCTCCCGCTGATTTATCGGTGGTTTCGACTGGCTTTGTCGGCGGCGACGTGCTGACTTCCTTGGCCGATACCGGCGGATCGCCAGCGGATTCACGCGTCGTTCTGTGTCGCGTCGGGATCCGCGTCCGCGAGTTCGGCGAAAAAGTCATCGTGTGAGTCTTTGCTTTCTCGGTCTCGTCGTGGCAACGGGTGGCCGAGCAAGTGATCGTCGGCCGGCGGGGCCTGGCGAGTACCCAGGCTGGCCGGCCGTTTAGGTGTGGCCCATGAATCGTCCTTGTCGGTCGCCTGATTCTCTCGCTGGTCTTCGTCGCGTGGGAATTCCGAGTGAGTGACTTGCAACCCATAGTGGTCGAAGAGGCGATCGGCGGCTGAACGATAGTCGTTTGGCGTCAGGTCGTTTGATGTCAGCAGGTTGGCTGCATCATGGTCCGGCCCACGTCGCAGACCGACGGGCCGCGTGCCCGCCATGACGTCGCCGTGATGGCTCGACACGTCAACATCTGCATATCCAAGCACGTGTCCGAGTTCGTGGGTCATGACGCTCAGCAAATCGATCCCGCCGGGCACTCCCTCCGCATCGAGCGCGGGTCCGGTGTTGGCCGCGAGTGTCATGCTGGGCGCGGGTTGCTGCCCCATAATGTACCGCGCGGGTCTCTGCCCCATTAGGTTGGGCGCGGGTGTCTGACCCATAGTGTTGGGCGCGGGTCTCTGCCCCATTAGGATGGGCGCGGGTGTCTGACCCATAATGCTGGGCGCGGGTCTCCGACCCATAGTGTTGGGCGCGGGTCTCCGACCCCGCCCCACCGCCAGACCGAAGGTCTCCCTGAATCCTGCGTGCTCCCCGTCCGCGCCAGTCTCCTCCCCTGCCCCGTCCAGTCGCCAACCGTACCCGGCGGCATTGTCATCCAGCCAGATTCGCGGCGTCGCGAACGAGCCAAAGCCGAGAACCGTTGCCGGCAGGTCTTCGACGGCCACCTGCACATTGCTCAGTCGCGTGGCGGCCGAAGCATCGCGTTCCGTCCAGAATTCTACGGCCGCATCCAGCAGCGGATCGATCGCTTCCAGCGAGAGTTCGCCGGCGGTCGCCACTACGGTGGTGCCCTGGGCGACGGTCGGTCGGGAGTGGTCGGCGACTTCAAG
>JAUIHJ010000458.1 GCA_030432015.1 bacterium | reverse complement strand
CCTTGATGCACGTCGTGCTATCGATTGGGTGCGATCCTCTTCCTAGCCAATTCGATAGCACGACGTGCATCAAGGCGGGATTGATGGCGAAGTCTTCGCCACCCAGGAAGTCGGAGTCGCTGTACATGTAGATCTCAGCCAGCAGGCCTTTGATGTCAGCCGGTGAAAACAGCACCCCGTTCTTGCGAACCCCATGTTCCGGGGCGGCATGACGGATGGCCGCTGCGGTCCAACCATTGCAGTGGCCATACCAACCGGGAACGTTGGATCGGCGCGGCCCGCCTGCTCCGGCCAGCAGGTTGCGAAAGAACCCGCGACCACGCACCCACTCGGTGCCTTCCCCGCGGCGACCTGTTTGCCCGGTGTCCTTGCGTTCCCAATCTGTGGCCAAGCCCCGACCGTCGTGAAATGCCCGGTCGTATTGACGCAGCGCGTTCACCGTCCCGCCGCCGCGATCCGGATAATCGTGACCTGTATACGGAACACGAAAATCGGGGACCTTTCCTTCGGTGGGCAGTTCGGAAAACCGCCACTCGAGTTCGGTATCCCACCACTGCAGAAAATTCTGTGATTGATAGTCGCTCTCGGATTTCTTGATCGGTTCGGCCTGCCCAATTCCGGTCAGCAGCATAGAAAAGATGATGGCAAGTCTCGTAGCCTTCATTTCGCACTCTCCGTGGTGATTTGCTTCTGCCTTCAGACTGGAAGCGTGTATGTTGAATCCCACCAACAAAAAAAGAAGACGCCTCTCGCAGTTGTGCAGGAGGCGTCTTCGTATCCTACCATCTCAAACGCGTTGCACGACCAGCGTGCGACGCGGGGAGTGGGCTCACGACCTACTTCTGGACGTGCTTCTGAGCCGCGCCACCCTTTTGATGAGCGCCACCCTTTTGGGCCGCGCCACCTTTTTGAGCAGCACCACCGCCCTTTTGGACAGGCGTCAGGCCACCTTTTTGAGCGGCTCCACCCTTCTGGGCAGCTCCACCTTTTTGAGCGGCTCCACCCTTCTGGGCAGCTCCACCTTTTTGAGCGGCTCCGCCCTTCTGGGCAGCTCCACCTTTTTGAGCGGCTCCGCCCTTCTGGGCAGCTCCACCTTTTTGAGCGGCTCCACCCTTCTGAGCAGCACCACCTTTTTGAGCGGCTCCACCCTTCTGGGCAGCACCACCTTTTTGCGCGGCTCCACCCTTCTGGGCAGCACCACCTTTTTGAGCGGCTCCACCCTTCTGAGCAGCACCACCATCTTTTTGAGCGGCTCCGCCCTTCTGAGCAGCACCACCATCTTTTTGAGCGGCTCCACCCTTTTGTTCCTGAGCCGAGACGACCGACGTCCCGAAGAGAAGAAGTGCACAAACCGCAGCGGTCAACAAGCGTCGCATGTTGAAGTCTCCCTTAAAAATACCGAAGTTTACTGAAGGTCCCATACTGTCTAACTGTCCGTTTCGACAAACTTACCCTATTCTACGTTGCCCTTTTTTGGTCCGCTAGCGGGTCTTTCGAAAAAAGCAGCAAAGTTTAGTCGCAACGGAGGTTTGGGACTCGTAAACCCCACGATTCTCGCACAAAAATCAACTCTTTTCCGAGCATCATCGCCTCGTATTTTCGTGTCTTCGGACCCCTTCAACCGGCAACCCGAATAATCGGTCGTGCCACGAAGGATGAACCGGCGCTTTCCTGACGCATGCACGCGAGGCGACTCGCGACCCGGCGAAATTCATGGCGTCAAAGCTCGGGGATCGGGTCCTCGGAACGTATCTCGGTGCCTTCCCAAGTGACCTTGCCGTTCTCCAGCGTCAGAATTCGGTGCTTGCTTCCGGGCACTGGTGGTGCGTTGGTTGCCGGAAGCCACTTTCGGTGTTGTGCCATGATCTTAGCAGATTCGGGCTTTGCGGCCAGGTTATGCCATTCGTTCGGATCATCCTGCATGTCGTACAATTCTTCTGACCCATCGGCATGACGGATGTAGCGCCAACGCTCGGACCTCACCCCGTGGTTATGTTGATTATGCGTCGTGATCGCTGGTCGCTGGCGAGTCGCCTTGGCATCGCTGAGTTGCGGGACCAGGCTAAGCCCCTCCAGGTCGTCTCTCGGCGGGAGCCCACACAGGTCAACCAGCGTGGGATAGATATCCAGCAGTTCAACCGGTTGCCGGCAATTCGCTGCCGTCGCCACGCCGGGTCCGGCAAACACCAAGGGAATGCGGGTCGACCGATCCCAGAGTGTGTTCTTCCCGGTTATCTGTTTCTCTCCCAAATGCCAACCGTGGTCCGACCAGAGTACAACGATGGTCTCGTCTTGTAATCCGTTGGCGGCGAGCGCGTCCAGGACGCGACCGACCTGGCTATCAACAAAGCTGGTGCAGGCCAGATAAGACCGAACCAGGTTGGTCCACTGATCGGCTTCACGCAAGAACTTGAGCCGGGGTTCCGGCAGCGTCCAATGGAGATACCAGGAGAAGCGAGGTGTATCGTTGCGGTCGTCCAGCAGTACCGGTGGCAAGACCGACGTATCGTCGGGATAGAGGTCAAACCATTTCTGGGTGGCATAGCAGGGCACATGCGGCAGGAAGAAGCCGACCGACAAAAAGAACGGTTCTTGTGGTTGCTCATTCAGCCGCTCGACGGCCCAACTGGCAACCTTCCAGTCCCCTTTGTCCTCGTCGCGGTGGGGAAAGACGCCCCAATCGACGAGCGGGTGGGGGTTGGGAGTGGTCACGAGTTTCTTCTCTGGCCGGACCCCGACGCTGGCCCCGGGGCCAAGTTCATCGAACTCGCGGTCGGTCCGCTTGCGGCCGTAATTTCCGTGGAAGATTTTTCCGGTCGAATAGGTACGATAGCCGTGGGCGGCGAAATGCTGGGGGAGCGTGACGCGGTCACGCCAGGCAGCGACGTCTCGAAACCAGGGAGCCAGACCATAGATGCCCGTCGTCGACGGTCGCAAGCCGGTCATCAAACTGGTTCGCGACGGATTGCACAGCGGCGCCTGGCAGTGGGCATTGGTGAACACGGTGCCGCGCGAAGCCAGTTGGTCGATATGCGGTGTCTTCACCAGGGGGTGCCCGTCGAGGCAGCCAATCCAGTCGTTTTGGTCGTCGATGGCAATGAACAGAACATTGGGCTGTTTGCCGTAGACGCTCGATTCGAACGCCAGCCCGACAAGTAACAGCGTGCAGAGAATCCGAATCATGGGATGACTCCGTATAGCAACTTGATCGAATGCGACCACCGCCTCTCCATAACGGCGGCCTTACTTATCCGTCCCACCACCCAGCGTTACGGTGATCTTATATTTGTTTTGCAAATGCGCGTGAGCCTGGCTGGCATAGGAAGCCCGCGGATAGCTCTTGCAGACCTGCTGGAAGGCTTTGATCGCTAGTTCTTTATTGCCGGCCTGCTCTTGCGTATGGCCAATCTGCAGCATCGCCCAAGCGGCCGAGTTGGGCGCTCCCCCGACAATCTGCCCGTACAGAATGATTGCTTCTTTGTAATCCTTCATGGCGCGATGGCAGGCCGCCATTTCGGAATAGTTGTTCGGGAAATTGTTGCATTGGCGATAGTGGCCGATGGCTTCCTTATACTTTCCCGCGTCGCGATAGGTGGTGGCCAGTGCCCACAACCATTTCTCCGCGTCTTTGGCGTCGGTCTTCCACAGCTGTTCGTAAACCGCAATCGCCGCGGGATAGTTCCGTGCGCTGCGGTAAGTCGCCGCGATCTGCTCGTGCCAGCGAACTGCATGCTCGACATCGCGGGCGAGGTTGGTTTGATAAGCGGCCACCGCCGCTTCATAGTTTCCCTGCTGGCGGAAGCTGTAGGCGATTTGGTTTTGGCCTTCGATTCGGTCTTTGAAGCGCGCGTACTGTTGGCGGGCTTCGTCGTACTTCGAGGTCGATTTGAGCCAGTTAGCATAGCGTCCGAGAGGCTCGTCCGCGGTTCCATACTTCTGCAGGATTTCCTCGTACGTTTCCGCGACCTTTTCGGCGTTTCCCGCGGCAGCTTGTACGTCGGCGATCAAATACCAGTGTTGCCGAGCGGCCTGTTGTTCGGCATCGGTCGTGCCTGCCGGAGGAAGGTGACTTCGCAACCAGGCCGCAGCGCGATCGGCCAGTTGCTCGCCCTGAACCTGCCGTTTCTCGTCGCCCAGCAGTCGCTTGATGGGATCACGCACCACGCCGGCGACCTGCACGGCGAGTGAAGTTTCGGCATAGGTTGTCGCCAGCGCGCCGACGGCATCGTCAAAAACACCGAATTCGAATTGATGCGCCGCCAGGCTGCGGGACGCGGTCTCGCAATACCGTTTTGATTCCTTGGTCCGCGGCATGTCAAACGTCAACTGTTTCCAGAACGCGACGCGCGCCTTGATATCACCATCGATCATCGTGAGATCGACAAGATCGACGGCCGCCAGCGTGGCCGCGAAGTGCTGGGGATGTTCCCCCAAAACGGACTCGAAGGCCTGCTTGGCCTTGCGTGTCTCGCCCATTTCCTTGTACGCCTGACCAATGTAGTACGCCGCTGCGATCGCCTGCGGCGAGTCCGGCCAGTAATCGATCACAGACTGAAAGCCCTCCTTGATGGCCGTGTTCTGCTTACGAAGCTGGATCTGACAGAGGCTCCATTTCAATTGCGCGTAGGGCGCGCCCACGCTACGTTCGTAAAGCGTCAAGAATTTCTCGTACTCCGCCAGTCCGACTTTCCAATTCTTTTCTCGATAGTATTTCTCGGCCACATTCAACTGGTACCGCTCGACCTCACGGAGTTCCTTCCAACGATCGAGGGGCAGTTCATCCAACGTCGACGACAGGCCCGGTGTCGCACTGGCAAGCAGTCCCGCGACAACCAGGCATGCCGTCATCACGTTGCGGGGATGCAGCTGCACCGTCCAGCGTTGTGGCAGGTTGGCCTGAGCGGGACGACGCCCGCAGGCGCGCAACATCGTGCGCATCAGCCACCGCCCCACGCGCGGTGTCGCGAGTTCTACTTTTGTTGCTTGCGGGACTCCAGCCATTTGCTGTACTCCGTGTGGGCGTAAAAAATGACGTTGGTGCCAAGTTGGTAACAGGATTCGTAAATCTCCGGCGCAACGCCGGAATGGTCGTCGGTCCAGGCGTCACCAATGTCGCCTGGGTGATAATAGCAGACCAGCCGGCCATCGACACGCCACCCGAGTGCATCCTTGCCGCCGTGGGGCGCCACGTAGGGCAGGAAGGGGATCTGATAGGGAATCCTGTGAATCGTGTCGTCCAGCGGAATCCGCGTTGGTCGAACGTTGGGTAAGACGCGCCGCATCATGCCGACAAACTGGTTGTGAAAATGGCTACTTCCGCCGTTATCACCGAAGATCATGCCGTGTTTTTCCAGCAGATAGGACCGCAAGATCTTGACCTCCGAGTCCGACAGCGAGATGTTGCGCTGCCCCGTCAGATAGACCAGGGCGGGACTCTTCTCGGCCGGGAAACTCTTCAGTTGCGCCACGGTCCGGGACTCGGTCCGCTGCTCGACTTTCTGCGTGGTGCGGATCCCATATTCAATCAGCATGTTCACATCCGCGCCGATGCCAAAATCCTGGTCCCAGTCGCCGCCTGCATACTCCAGGCGGATGAATCGCACCTTACCCTGCTTGGTGCCGCCTGCGAATCCCGCGCCGGCGCCGGCACCATACCCGACGGTGTAGGCGTGTTCGGTCACCTCCGTCAGCTGCAGTTTGACTTCGTCGATCGGAGGTACTTTGAAGCTGATGGCGCTGAAGGGATTGACGACAAATTTCTTCTTGATGATCTTCTGAACCTTGACGGTTTGCGCCAATTGTTTTTGCTGGCCACCGCCGGCGGGCATCTCGTAGATGTCACGACAACCTCCCACCTGGGAGACGAAAAGGAACGCCAGTAGAAACAGCAGTGAGTAGGTTCCCAAGGCCGTGATCGACTGATTTAACTTGGCGTTGTGCTGCCCGTAGTACCAGGCTTGTGGATCGAGCGGATCGCTGGTGCGGGCTTCCGCTGGCATTGCGGCATGACGGCTGGGCAGCGCTTCGAGTTGTAATTGGGCGCTGCGAGCCAGCTGTCGGGCGCGCTGGCGGCGCTGCCCTGCCCGGTCGATGGCCCAGACCGTCCAGGCCAGCCCAATGAAGAAAAAACCGGCCGTTCCCAAGCGGGCCAGCAACGTCGCCGCCGTCGGCCAGGCCAGCCGGCTCAAGAGGAAGAGCCCGAGCTGCCACACGGTCGCGTAGGTCCAGGTGACGACCAGATACGAGGCCCGGCTGGCAAAGGGGACCTGGCGACGGCACCAGACGACCCAGGCGATTGCAATCGGCAGCGCCGCGGCAAACACCGTCGCCTGTGCGGCGACCAGCCACGTTCGCTCCCATGGGACCCAGAGCCAACTGCCCCAGGCCAGCACCCAGGCGGCGCTGAAGAGGGCCGTCAGCGCAAGGGACCAGCGCGGCGGCTGCGGTGCGGTAGGTTCAGGTTGCGACATGGGATGCGTTGGTCAGGCGGAGATGGTTCGCGTGACGCCGAGGTGTCCGCGGTGGCGATGTCAGTCGATGCCGTCCAGCAATTTGTCGAGTTTATCGTCCAGCGGTTGGGGGTCGGAGTCAGCCGGTGCGGCGTCGCTGATGCCCATCGCGGCGGCGGCCCGTTGGAGGTCGGGCTGGCCGGTCGCTTCGGCAGCCCCGCCGGGCGCCGCCGCGCTGTCCTCGACGGCGGGTTCGTCCGCCGGTGCCGCGTCAACGGCCGCGGTGGGCTGGGCCACTGGGGTCTTCGTGGTCGGGTCGAGCAGAGCGTAGGGGATGACGGTCAAGGCCACCAGCAGTACGGCACAACCCGCGGCCGCGAGGAGGATACTGCGAAACAGGTCGCTTTGGGCCACCACCCCCATCACTTCCTGGGGGCTACGC
>JAUIHJ010000457.1 GCA_030432015.1 bacterium | reverse complement strand
TGTGCGCGCGCGCACCCCCCTAATACCCCCCGTGGTGCAAGAGCACCACGGGGTAGATGAAATGCGCGCGCGCACGGACAGACGGACTTACATTCGAACTTGAAAGGAGAGATGAGATGACGCGACTCTGTTTCCATTGCCAGTTCTTTAGTCCATTCGGTAAGGACGGGGCCGATTTGACGGAAGCCGATTGGAACTTCGGCGAACTCGAAGGATTCTGCCAACGCCAACCGCCGGAACCAGGGGAGATGCTGGAAGACGAGAGGGGCGAAAAGTATACCGCGTGCAGTTCATACCCAGAGGTCTTCGCCTGCGATTGGTGCGGCGAATTCCGGAAGCGTGTCGTGGTCCCGTATCGCGGACCTGAAGAAGCGTTTGGCGTCACGTCAACCATCGTGTGCCTCTGATCAGAAAGGACATTGCACATGACTCCACCCGCAACGAACGACTACGTGTTTCTGTCATCGCCAGAGTTGGCGACTTTCAAAGAAAAACACGAGCCGCTGACTGACGACGACTTGCGCGAGATTCGCGAACGATGCGATCTCGCTTCGGCCGGGCGGTGGATCGCGCGTCGAGAGAACCCGGACTTCCTCGTGATCGGCGCGCCGGTTTGCTACATGGACGAAGACCAAGATGTTGTTGTTGGCCAACCGCTCGACTGCGGACCAACGAACGATCCGCTGGACGACGCCCAATTCATCGCTCACGCGCGCACAGACGTCCCGCGCTTGCTCACAGAAATCGAGCGTCTGCGGAAGGAACTCGCTGAACGGGATGCGCGTGACACCTGTAACAATGACTTACGTCGATGATAGTGTCACTAGCAAGCGATCGTTACGTCATCTGGTGTTGTCGTAACATGTTTATGAATAGGTACTTCCGAGAGATGTCGTTGACGCAAACGCCCCACGGAACGGTCGCAATAGTAAGCAGACCTTCTTTTTGCCGAAAAAACTGAGTGCGTTGCAACAACCCGCACTCCTAACACTACTTATGACGAGAATCCTGTGACACGTCGGACAAAGCCCGATCGAAATTGGCCGTCCGTTGCGGTTTGCATTCTCATCGCGATACGTGAACGCGGCGAGGGTGAGGTTGTGCGGTATGCGCCGGCGGCATGGTTTCCCGAACGCGCCACGTCGGCTCGCCGCCAGCGCTGGTCGCGATGGACGCGGCGCCTGGCCCGCGCTGGCCTGCTGGACCGCATCACCGAACCGTCACGAGACCGGGTCAAACATGTCCGGTTAACGCCGGATGGCCTCGCTTGGCTCGACGAACATGTCGGCGGGAGTACAAGTGATCTGGATATTGACATGAGCTGGTTTGAGACGTGGATCCAAGCTGCGTGAGCGTCCCAAAAAAGAAGACCTACCCACCAACCTACTGATCCAAACCACCCGCTTCTGTATTCCGCCGCGCGCGCACCACATGCCCCAGGGCCAAGCAGAACAATCGCTGCCTCGTTCTGACGCGCGAGATCATCGTCTGGAAGGTGTGAAAGTCGTCACGTCCGCTCCCGTTTCCTTTCGTCTCAACAAGTGGAGAACTCACATGACTCAAACTAGCTGTGAAAAGACTGCAACCCGATTCGCGCTCATTCGAGATGCCAACCAGCAGGACTTGATTTGCTGTCCCGTCTGCGGCTTCGACTACGTGCATATCGGTAGCGTGAACGTCGAACAAGGCCATCACCGCATTTGTGCCACGGACAACGCCGTCCTCACGGAAGCCTCCAACCGTCACGAGGGAATGCGAGGTTCGGAAGCGAGCATCATCTTCTGGTGCGAGGGCGGACATCAATTCACATACAAGTTCATGTTTCACAAAGGCCAGACATCCGTGGAGCTATACAAGAGCGATCTCGATCCGAACGAGCGGCAGCCCCAACTTTGGCGAAACTGACATTGCTTTGGATGTCCTCTGATTCTCTCCCTCGCATCTCGATCCCCAAGGAGCCCTCTATGCAAGTCACGTCGGAGCCCACTTTGTTAATGCCCGCATCTCGTCTTCGCGAGGTTTCGTCGTTATTAGCGCGTGCATGTCTGTCGTTACGAAAACGCCGTCCGGTGCGGCGTGTCTGCGTCTCGGACGGACGATTGGAATCGTGCGTCGAGAATCTCGATCCGTCAAGCGAGCGCAGCGTCGCGGCGAAGTTGCCGTGGCGACCACAACCGGCGTCTGACCCGCCTACTTGCCACCACGTCGCCCACGCTGGCCCGTGTCGCGAGAGGGAACGAGAGCCAAACGTTCCGGCAAAAGTGAATAAGCCGCGAGTGGGTGGCGTCGTGGGCGATCTGGGCGACTACTCGCTGACGAACTCGAACCGATCGGGCGGCGATACCAACATCAACGTGCGCCCATTGTCCCACGCCACGTCGACTTGATGCCAATCATTATTGTCACCGCCGTGCCGGGAGACGGAAACGACGGTTCCGAGTTGCCCGACCTGGATCGGGTGGGGATCGTCGGTCATTTCCAGCAACCGAATGCGGTCGCCTTGGCGTGGAGTCCGATTCATCGTTTCGATTCCTGATAAAGCATTTTGTGATGCCAATTCCAGAATTCAATCTCGTCCGGCGTTGCCTCGCGGACCCTGCGGATCACGATCGGCGATTCCCGACCAAGCCGCTCGGCGTACAGGTCGTGCAAAGCGGCACGTCCGCGTTCCTGAGCCGTGTCTTCATTTTCCGCTTCCACCAGCACGTAAGAGGCGAGCGTGGCAACGAAATAGGTAGTCATCGCGGGTTCCCCTCGTCGTTAGTTCTCGAAAGCCCCACATGTAACAGAGAGCCATCATTTCTAGCCAAAATCAAGAGGCAGGGCACGGTTTGGCACTCCGCCGCGACGTTCGCGCCGTGTCGCGCCGGGATAACCGCCTTGGCCAAGACGCCCACCAACGAGAAAACGCCCCACGGTGGCGACGATGGGGCGTTGGGCGGAAACCCGTTGCGGGCGTTACGCGTTGGCGGCGAACTTGCCGCGTTCCGTCTTCTTAAAGCGAGAGTCGCTACCCTTGGTGCTGATCTCCCGAGTCAGGGCGCTGTACAAAGTAGCCCAAGGAGTTTTGCCGCCGGGGCTGGTCCAGAGCTTCTTGGCGGCCATTGCCTCGATCAGCTCTTTGCACGTCATGGCCTGCTTCGTGTCGGCCAGCACCTTGGCCGCCGCGTCGATGGCGCTCAGCTTCTTACTCTTCGCCTTGCCGTTGCCGCTGGCGGCCTTGGGCGAAGCCTTCTTCTTGGGTGTGGCCGTCGTGGTAGCGGCCTTCGCGCCCGAGGCCTTCTTCGCGGTCGTCGTTTTCTTTGTCGTGGTCTTCTTGGTTGCCATGATCTGGCTCCTTGTAAAAAGCGTTACCGATGGTTGGGCTGCCATCATCAGGCGGCGGGAACCACCCGCCGCGACGCCAGGGCACCCGCTTCGCAAACGGGTCCGGGCGTTTCGGCTTTAGTGGGCTGCCTCCCAGGCTCGCTTGGTGCCGTAGCAAAGCTGCTGGCCTTCGCAGATGTAGACCACCTGGTCCGCGTCAACATCTCCGTCGTCGTCCGGATCGTCGTCATCCGCCGCGTCGTTGATCTCTTGGCCCGACGCCAATCCGAAAATGCCGTTCTCGAACGGCCAGTTGCTCTGCGTCATCAATCGCACTTCGGCGTCGCCGCCGACATCGTCGCGGTACTCTTGCAGGCGTTCGATCAATTCGTTGATGGTCATGGTCAGGTTTCCTTTCGCGGTTTGTTGTTACTCTTCGGTGCCATCGAGAAAGGCGACAATCGCGGAGAGGCGGTTGTTGACTTCGTTGACGCTGCCGACGTCGGCCCAGTTGATCTGGTGTTCGACGTTACCGGGCGCGGGCAGGTCGAAGAGCAACTCGCGGATGCGTTCGACCAGGTCTTGGGCGACCAGGTGCGCGTTCTCGTAAGCGGCTTCGGCGGTCAGTTGCGGCTTCTTCTTTCGGTTGGCGTTCATCGTTGTTCTCCGTGTGGTTGGTGGTTGGGATTCGCGTTCCGACAGTCACACATGAGCAGTGCGGGCGCAGAAACATCAAGCGCTGTGGGCAAACATCCGGCTGGAATTCAGAAGCTTTTTCCGCATGTGAAACGGGGCAAACTGGCGTTGCATCGCGACTTCGTCGTGTCGACCGCCGTCGGTGCCACGCGCGCCGGTTCGCCGCCACGTCGCCCACGACGACGCACGTCGCGGCGTCACTTTGCGGTGGCACAGTTCATCCCCAACGCGGCCACGACGCCAACACGGGCCACAGTGGCGCCCCGGCGGCAAATCCTGGCCTTTTGTCGGGGAAGCCGGCAAAAGCTCTCAGAATCTGCCGCCCGTCGCCTTGAGCTTTCGCGAAATCTGAGGCTCAGTGTCCACCGTGGTTAACACGTCCGAGAGCCCAGAGAGAAAGGAGATTTGGAATGACGTTGAACATTGGAAAGGAGGTCGCCGCGCTAGAGCGGATGACCATCGGCCAGCTCCGCGAACGATACGCGGAAGTGTTCGCCGAGACGACCAAGACATGCAACAAGACGTGGCTGATCCGACGCATTGCCTGGCGCTTGCAGTCGCTTGAAGAGGGCGACCTGTCCGATCGCGCACTCGACAAAGCGATGGAACTGGCCAAGGACTCTGACTTGCGAGTCACGGCACCGCGCGAGCCGAAGCTTTCGTCGCATGCCGTACGGCACACCAAGACGATGGCCTGCCTAATCGAACCGGGATCGCGTGTGCCGCTTCCCGGAACGGTGATCACCCGGCCCTACAAGGGCCGCTTGATCCAGGTCAAGGTCTTGCCGAAGGGATTCGAGTTCGAAGGTGAACTTTACAAGTCGCTTAGCGCCGTGGCCAAGCAGGTCACTGGATCGCACTGGAACGGTTACAGATTTTTCAACTTGCAGAAAATGGGAGATGACCAATGAGACGCAATAAACAACTGGACGTTCCAACGGTACGGTGTGCCATCTACACACGTAAATCGACCGAGGAAGGCCTCGAGCAGGAATTCAACTCGCTCGATGCACAGCGCGAGTCGGCCGAAGCATTCATTGCTTCGCAACAACACGAGGGTTGGCAGTGCCTGCCGGAACATTATGACGACGGCGGCTTTACCGGCGGCAATATGGACCGGCCAGCTCTCCGTCGTCTGTTGGCCGACATCAAGGCCGGCAAGATCGATTGCGTCGTGGTTTACAAGGTCGATCGGCTCAGCCGGTCGCTATTGGACTTTGCCAAGCTGATGGAGGTGTTTGACACGACGGAAACGTCATTCTGCAGTGTCACGCAGCAATTCAACACTGCGACGAGCATGGGGCGCCTGGTCCTCAATGTGCTTCTGTCCTTTGCTCAGTTCGAGCGTGAAATGATCAGCGAACGAGTCCGCGACAAGATCGCCGCGTCTCGCCGGAGAGGCAAATGGTCCGGCGGTATGCCCATCTTGGGTTACACGGTCAAGGATAGGAAGTTGGTCGTCGACAAGGTCGAATCCGAGCGCGTACGGCAGATCTTTCAGTTGTATCTCGACTACCAATCGCTACTGTCGACGGTCACGGAACTCAACCGTCGCGGTTGGACCACGAAGCGTTGGACGACCAAGAAGGGAACGCATCGCGGCGGGAAGCTGTTCACCAAGAACAGCTTATACGCGCTGCTGACCAACGTCACCTACGCGGGCAAGATCAAGTATAAGGACGAGGTTCACAATGGCGAACACGAAGCCATCGTGCCCGACGAGTTGTTTGCAAAAGCCCAGACGCTCCTGGCCCGCAACGGCCATACCGGCGGCAGGGCCGTCCGCAACAAGCACGGCGCATTGTTGAAAGGCCTACTTCGCTGTTCGCCATGTGGATGCGCGATGTCCCACACCTACACCTCCAAGGGCAACCGCCGCTACCGCTACTACGTCTGCGGCACGGCCCAACAAAAAGGCTGGTCCGAATGCCCCTCGCCTTCTGTTCCCGCCGGCGAGATCGAGCGGTTTGTTGTTGACCAGATCAAATGCATCGGCCGCGATCCCGACGTGATTGCCGAAACTGTCCAGCAGGTGCGGCGGCAGACGGAAGAAGGCATCGAGCGTTTAAGCCACGAACGCCTCGCACTCCAGCAACAACTCCGTGACGACAACAACGAGTTGCAGAATACCGCCGCGATGACAAAGCACGTCGATCGTGTTTCGCGGCTCGCGGACCTGCAAGATCGCATCCGCGCCACCGAGCGTCGGCTGACAAAGGTCGATAACGAACTGATTTCGCTGAACGGCGAACTGCTTGATGACACCGAGGTCACAAAAGTGCTGGCCGAATTCGACCAACTGTGGGAGGCCCTCGCGCCGCGTGAACAGGCTCGCATGCTGGAACTGCTTATCGAGCGAGTCGAGTACGACGGCGATCGCGGCAACGTTTCGCTCACGTTTCATCCCTGCGGCATCAAGTCGCTCACCGACGAACTGGCCAACCACCGGGAGGACGCAGCATGAACCAAAAGTTAACGGTCAATCGTGAATTTCACGTCACACGCCGACACCACGGCCGCAAGCAGCTCCGCAACGGCACCGCCCCAGCCGTGCCGGTTGGCCGCGTCCCTCGGATCTCCCGACTGATGGCGCTCGCCATCCGCTGCAACCAACTGATCCGCGACGGCGTAGTTGCCAACCAGGCGGAGCTCGCCCACTTCGGCCACATCACGCCATCTCGCATGACGCAGATCATGATGCTGCTGAACCTTGCCCCCGACATCCAGGAACAAATTCTCTTCCTTCCCCGCACCCAACACGGCCGCGACCCTATCAAGGAGATGGATGTTCGCGCAATTACGCAGACGCTCGACTGGCGCAAGCAGCGGAGAATGTGGACGCGATTGCGAGCATCGACACCCGCCTGCTGAATTGATCATTCAGTTAGTCCCTTGGCG
>JAUIHJ010000456.1 GCA_030432015.1 bacterium | reverse complement strand
TCCCGGAAACCGATGCCGCGCCATTAATGGTCTGTAAGGTCTGCGCGGCACCCGCCGTCGAGCCAAAGTCATCCGCCGGGATCAAACCCTCCAGTGCAGCCTGGACGTTGATCCGGTGATAGCTTGCGCTGGTCGTGGCGTCATAGAAGACATCGGCCGTGGCGCGAAGGTGATCGTAGATGGTATTTTGATTGATATTCTGAACACCAACCAGTTCCATCGCCTGACGGACGAGCGTGCTTACGCCGGCCGCGTAAGGTGCCGCCATGCTGGTGCCGGAAGCTTTACCGAAGTCGTTGTGATTGCCATCAGCACCGAAGATAAAATCCGGTACGGTGCTGGTGACCGCATCGCCGGGAGCTGCCAACACACGATCATTGCGTTGGCTAAACTGACTTAGGACCCCATGATCGTCGACGCTGGCGATCGGAATGACATGTGGGCTGGCTGCGGGATAGCTAAGCCCCGGTGTCAGGTATTCTGCAAAGCTGTTGCCCGCTGAGACTGCGACAAAGATACCGTCTTGTTCGAGCTGCGCGAATTCGTCTTCCAGCGTGGCCCAAGCCGGAATTGAATCGGCATTCCAACTGGTACCTAACGACAAGTTAACGGTTGTAATCGGATTCTCGAAGGCGTTTCGGTTGTCGTGCACCCATCGCAATGCGTCTTCGACCCAGGTCAGGTAGCCGGCGCCGTTATCGTCAAAGACACGCAGGGCGACCAGGTCGGCCCCGGATGCCACGCCGCGATGGGTCAAGTCGTCGCTGCCGACGATTCCCGCGACGTGGGTGCCATGGAAACCGGCTGGCCCATCGTCATAGGGATTCGCATCATTCTCGGCAAAATCCCAACCGCCGACGACGCGATAACTGGTTCCGAAACCACCACCCAATGCCTCGTGGTCGTAGGCGACTCCGCTGTCGATGATCGCAACCGTTTGCCCCGCGCCATCGATGCCGTATGTCTGATAGACATCATCAACGCCGGTCAATTTGTGGGCGTCATACAGTTGGGTTCGCAGACCGCCCGAGGCACCGTCGGACGGATCGCTCACCTCGACACTTCGATTGAAGTCGCCAATCGGCGCCACGGATTCGGTGGGAGCCAGGTCTCCGTAGTGGTGTTCTAGTTGCTGATTCGCATGCGCCTCCAACAGGAAATCGCCCACGGGTTGCGCGGACAGCGCGAGCTTCTCCTCAAACGTCTCAAAACGTGTGCGACGTTGCAGGTTGCGTGGTGTTTCTCGACGACGCATGAGTTGGTCTCGGCAGCGATGCAAAAGTAGACACAGGTTTCCGGCGATCCAGATTCGGGTATGTCAGGGAATCGAGACATGCGCCTCGTTCGCAATCTGGCCTGCGAAACCATAGGTTATGGAGTTGGTCTCGGTACGTTGCGGACGGACCGGGGAGGCATGAAAAGCTGCGCAGACGTGGTTCGCGGCGAGAGCCTTGCCAGGAACAGCAAGGGATGTTGTCGGAACGCAACATGCGCGTGGCGAAAACGCAACACCGTGGTCAAACGAGGACGTTCAATGACCGATCGCGATTCTGTGGCGCATACCGCGTCTGCGGAGCAGGCACCTTTTTGCCGACACGCCCATTCCCCCAGCGGATTCCGCCAACGGCCAGCAACGAGCCGTTCCCGGATTGTCGGCGAGTCGCGATGACGCCAGGGCGATGTGCCTATGCTTTGTAAATCTTTTCGCGCCCCGCCGTGATATGCCGCGTCACATTGCGGGTGTCAATCACGATTTGCGAATGTGCGACAATCGCATCCCAGTCGTACTGCGAATGGTCGGTCGCAATCAAGACGCAGTCCTGTGCCGCGAGAAATTCAGGCGTCAGAGAGTCACTGGTAAGATCCGGCACCTGGTAGTGCCGCATGCTGGGCAGCGACGGAATAAAAGGATCGTTGTAGCTGAGCACGGCGCCGTGCTCGGCCAGGAGTTCCATCAACTTGAACGACGGGCTCTCGCGTGGATCGTCGATGTCCTTTTTGTAAGCCATCCCCAATATCGCAACCTTCGAGTTGCGAATTGGTTTGCCGGCGTCGTTCAATGCCCGGGCGACACGCGACACCACATATTCCGGCATGGACGTGTTGATTTCACCGGCCAGCTCAATGAACCGTGTCGGCATTTCATGCTTGCGGGCCAGCCAGCTCAAGTAAAACGGGTCAATTGGAATGCAATGCCCTCCCAACCCTGGTCCGGGATAAAACGCCTGAAAACCGAACGGCTTGGTCTTGGCGGCATCAATCACCTCCCAGATATCGATGCCGATCCGTTGAAACAGCACTTTCAGCTCGTTGACCATCGCAATATTGATCGAACGATAAGTGTTCTCCAGGATTTTGCACGCCTCGGCCACCTCGGCACTGGCCACGGGAACGGTCTGAAAGTCAGCTCGCTCGTAGAGCGCCTGAGCCACCGTCAGGCTATGGGGCTCGACACCACCGACCACCTTGGGAATTCCGTTGGCAGAAAAATCAGGGTTGCCGGGGTCTTCCCGCTCGGGGCTGTAGGCCAGGAAGAAATCCTGCCCTAAGGACAACCCGTTGGTCACCAACAACGGCAGGATCACATCGCGCGTCGTGCCCGGATAGGTCGTACTCTCCAGGATGATCAGTTGCCCTGGCCGAAGGCTGTCAGCGATCATCCGCGTGGTGGATTCAACGTAAGTCAGGTCCGGATCGCGGCTCGACGTCAACGGCGTGGGTACACAGATCAGGATCGCATCGGCTTCGGCGAGCCGCTGCATGTCCGCGGTGGGAATAAACCGTTGCTGGCGGATCGACTCGGCAATCCAATCGCCGGCAATGTGCTTGATATAGCTCTCGCCCGCCCGGAGGCACTCGATCTTCTTGCTATCGACATCAAAGCCCATGGTTACGAAGCCAGCGTCGACGAACACACGCGCCAACGGCAATCCCACGTAGCCTAGCCCCACGATCCCGACCGTGGCCGCCTTCGCGGCGATCGCACGGCGGAGCGCATCGAGCGCTGGTGAAATTGCAGAAGAATTACCAACCATCAAGAACTTCCTCTACCGCTAGACAACAATGATCGTGGGACAGACACCGTAGGCAGCGACGACGTCGAGCCGATGAGAGCTGCGCGCCTTGCGGCTGGTGTTTCTGTCGGCGTGCTAGCACGGTCTGATCAGAATCGAGACGAAATTCCGTCTCTCCCCGGCACGTTCAGCCGCCACGGGCATTATGCATGGAAGTTGGCACTATATCGAGCCTTATTGCAAATCCAATTGGCAATTCGCTCGACCCCGAAAGCGAATGCCGTGAATCCGTCGCGGATCGATCAACGTCTGGTGGCTCATTTGCCGAAATCAAGGAAGAGGCTGTTTGTCCCGACGTTTTTTTCGCCAAGGATGGAAGTCGTGAAGAAGACCAGTTTCGTCAAGTTCGCGGCACTTACCCTGCTATCGCGCCCGGTTCACGAGCGGGCAATCTATCGGATGATCCGCCAACTGAAGGCGACCACCCTCGTCGAACTCGGCATTCAACGGGGCATCGGATCCCGGCGCATGATCGAAGCTGCCCTACGGTTTTCGCCGGCCGACGACATCCGATACACGGGAATCGACCTGTTTGAGGCACGTTCGGACCAAACGCCGGGGCTGAAACTGAAGGACGCCCATCGAACGCTGAAGCAATACGGAGTGCACGTGCACTTGGTCCCCGGCGATCCATTTTCCGCCCTGGCACGTGCGGCCAATACGCTGACGGGCACGGACCTGGTTGTCATTCGAGGTGACCAGGATCCCGAAGCCCTCCAGCGAGCGTGGCTCTATGTTCCGCGCATGCTCCATGCCCGCTCGGTCGTCCTGAGAGAAGTGACGGCTACGGCAAAGCCGTATTTCGAGCCCGTGTCGCAGGCCTCGATCGAACAACTGGCCGGAACGCGGGCGGCGTTGGGCCGGGCTGCTTAGTTCGGCCGCGCCTCGGCACCGCAAACGATTGTTTTTCAAGGGTTTGGCCCCTTTTCGTCGGCATGCCAGGAACCGTCGATTCAATGGCTCGTGCCGCGTCACGTTTCAATTAGGTGGTAAACCAGATCAACGGCCACCTGGTGCATGCCCCCGTGAACCGGTGCCGTTGTTAGGCACCAAGAGCGTCGTAGGGAATTCCGCGTCAAGCGGCTGATGCAACAACCAGGACAATTTCAGCCGCGCCGTTGCCCCCAGGGCGATTGCAGGGGACGTGTTGCTAGGGACGTGACATCCCAATTCTTGTGTCGAACAGCACACCATGCTTGGATGCGGAATCCCCCCGGTCAGTAATTTGGCGTCAGCTGGCCTTGCCGGAATCTCTGCTTTCGGCCAGACTACCGCGCTTTTTTCCAGCTGCGTCCTGGCCGTATGTAGATCGATGCAAACAACACGCTTGAATTCTTGGCTGACGTGCGCCTGCGCCATCGCTGCGGCGATGTGTGGTGGCATGCTCGGTTGTTCGCACCAAGGACATCACAGGCTCTTTGCGCACACCGCGGGGGCTGGGCCGGCCACGGGTGTCCAGGCAGTGGGCAATCCATTGTTTGTCCCGATTGCCGATCACGACTTCGTGTGGGACCAGGTGGTCGATGAAGTTGATGACTATTTCAAGATTTCGCAGGAAGATCGCGTCCGAGTGGTTGGCAACGTGCTAACGGAGGGGCGAATTGAAACGTACCCCACCGCTGGTGCGACGTTGTTCGAGCCGTGGCGAAAAGACGCAGCGACGCCGTACGAGAAGATGTATAGCACGCTGCAGTCGGTACGACGCCACGCGGTGGTGCGGGTCGCGCCGACGGAGGGTGGGTATTCGATCGAAGTAGCGGTGTTCAAAGAACTAGAGGACGTCAGCCGCCCCGAACATTCAACTGTCGGGGAAACGGCCCTCCGGCATGACGGCTCGCTGGTCCGTGTCGAGTTGGATCCGGAAACAACGCCGACAACACTCGGCTGGATTCCCCAGGGCCGCGACGTCGCCCTTGAGCAGCGGATCATCAGCGGGCTGCGGGCCAGACTTGCCGACCAACAGCCGCACACTGCAGTTCCAAACTTCCGCGTTCCGCATCCCTAACGTGGATTTCACGCCCTCGCGTCGATGTGGGCCGACTACGAGTACTCGCTGGGAGAGTTGGCAGCATTTCCTGGCGTGGGGCCTGCAGCCGGTGCAGGAAGCGGCGGTGCGACCGGCGGCGCGATTGCTGTTGCGACCGGCATCACGGGCAACTTGATCGTGAATTCGGTCCCCTTGCCGATCGTACTGGCGACGCGAATTCGACCGCAGTGTGATTCGACGATTTCGCGACACGACGCCAGGCCGAGTCCCGCGCCGCCTTTGCCTGTCGCGTCCGGCCCCGCCTTGGTACTGAAGAACGGCTCGAAGATCCGCGGCAGTTTTTCGGGTGGAATGCCCTGCCCCGAATCGCGGACCACGATGTCGACCATGTCATTCTCAACGTCGTGCACCAATCTCAACACGACTTGCCCGCCCCGCGGCATGGCCTGACGCGCGTTGATAAACAGATTCAACAATACCTGTTGGATCTGGTTTCCATTGGCTCGGACTCGCGGAACCGCGGCAAAGTGACGCTCGACGCTGATCCGGTACTTGGAGAACTCCCGTTCCAGCAAGACCAGGGATTCTTCGATCAACGTCTCCAACTCGGTCGGCTCGAACGATGCCGAACGGTTACGAGCCATACCCAACACCGAGTTAGTGATTTTGGATGCACGTTCACCCGCCGCGAGAATCTTCTCGAAGGCGTTATTGCGGCTCGCTTCGTCCTTGCGCCGCATCCCGATCTTCGCATAGTTGATGATCGTCATCAGGACGTTGTTGAATTCATGAGTCGTCGTGCTCACGAGTTCGCCCAAGGCCGTCATCTTCTGTGCTTCGATCAGTTGCTGACGTAGCAACTCGAGTTGTTGGTCGGTACTAAGTTGTTCGTTGTTTCCGTCATTACTCATCAATGTTCAACCGCGTCAAGGATGTCGTCGAAGTAGCCCAACCGGCAAAGACGGTTCTGAAAACTCCAGTTTGACTCACTTACCGGAATCAAGCGTCCTGTCTGTCTTGCCCGACAGTAACGTCTTAAATCGTTTAAGCGAAGCCATTTAGGTTCAGACTTGGTATCGTCGAATCAAGCTGGGCGACTAAAGCCCAAGCGGCTATAATCCGCACTCGATGGATTTTCGTCCTTGGAGTTGGCGAATTGGACAAGCTGGGATGCAAGTGGACGCGCTAGGATGCACACAGTCGAGTTATTAGAGCAGGTCTTACAGGTTGCCGAGCACCTGGGTTATGGGATTCGGCATGAATGGCTAGGCGGTCAGGGGTGTAACGCCTGTGAGTTTGGCGGGCGGAAGTGGCTGTTCGTCGACTTGGCCGTCTCAACACCCGAACAGCTTGACCAGATTTCCGAAGCGCTCAAACGCGACCCCGGCGTACACTTGCTCAATCTCACGCCGAGCATGCAGAAGCTGCTCGAGTCCGGCCGCGCCGCATAGAGGATTGGCAGGGAATCGTCGCATTCCCGACAACACCTCGCCTTCCTCCCCACGAAACCGCAGCCTTCGCCGGCGATCGCCTTGCACGTCGTCACCGGCGCGCCGACGTTCACGTCGTGGGTGGCGTATCGAACTCAGTGCGATACCAGCACCGGATAAATTGATGCCAATGGCTGGGCATTTCGCCGCTGGTTCCCAACGCCACGTCGTTCGGCCCCTCCTCGAAGCGACTCCAGATATTGGGCAAGACAACGGTTTCGACATTGAACACGTCAATCTTGTGCTCACCGATCCAATGATTGGCCGCTGCCAATGCTTCGTCGAACGACTCATATTCACCGGGCGCGAATAAACGGGGCGGGGAGATCATCTTTGGGACGAAGATGATC
>JAUIHJ010000455.1 GCA_030432015.1 bacterium | reverse complement strand
GGACCGGATTCAAATAGGCGTCCACGACAGTTGTGTGCCCTCGCGCAACCAATTTGATCAGGGGCGAGACAGCGCTTGAGCAGCTGATATTTGTGAAGCCCATTTCTCGGGCGATCCGTTCGACCAACCGTTCGTGGCAATCATTGCGATAGGCGTTCAGCAGACAAATCGCCAGCGACTCGATCCCAGCGTCCGCCAGTTCCTGGAGGGCGGCCCGGATCGGCTGCTCTGCGGGCGCGTCCAACACGTCGCCCTCCGACGAGATGCGTTCCTGGATTTCGACGGTCTTGGCAAAGAGGGGTGCCGGCTTGTTAATCGCGAGCTCGAACAAGCGCGGCCGGTCCTGGTTGCCAATGATCAGGAAGTCGCCCAGCCCGGCCGTCGCGACGAGCCCCGTCGCTGCGCCGCTACGGGTCAGCAGCGCATTGGTACCGCGTGTCGTTCCCAATCGCAAAGTGACCGCGGGTAGCGGCTGATCGCGAGGCAACTGAAGGATCCGGCGGATGGCCAAAATAGGCGATTCTTCGTCGGACAGCAGCTCGAACCGGTCCCCGGCCGCCGGTTCCGACTCGAGGGGTGTTGCAAGTTCAAGGCGACCGTCCTGACACGCCGACGCGGCGACCGACGTTTCGAGGGGATTCGCCCCGTCCGTGGCCATCGGCCTGAGCCGATATCCGCGCCAAAATCCATCGGGCTCGGACCGATCGGAGACCAACGCGTGGCGCGTCGAGCCCTCGCCAGCCGTCACTTTGGTCACGGCCGAACTGAGCAACTTGAGGCGGTGGAATTGCTGCTGGGGTGCCGCGGCCGCCGGCGCCTGTGCGATGCAATCCGTAAAGGTGCCGCCCACATCGATCCAGAATTGCCAGCGAGGCTCACGTTGGCGATTTGCAGCCGGGTACCCGCATTCTGATGGCTGCTGATCTGGCTCAGCCACCAACCGCCTCTCCTTTTCCGCCGACGCAAATCAGGTGCGAGTAGGTCCGCAAGAACATGCGTCCGCCGGATACGGCCGGCACGCTACGGCTGGGTTCGCCGAGCGGATTTTTGGCGAGGACGCGGAGCTCTTGGGGGTCCGCTGCAATGACCCAGACGACGCCCTCCTCGTCCAAGCAGTAGATGCGATCCCGCACCAGCACGGGCGAACCGGAAAAGGCCGCCCCGGTCCGTGCCGACCAATGAACGTCGCCGCTGGTCGCATCGACACACGAGGCAAAACCGCGGTCGTATAGCATGTAGACATCGTTACCCCGGGCGATCAACGAGGGCACATACGGCGCCTTGAACTTGCTGCTGTTATTGAGTTGAAACGCAATGTCGGCCTGTTTTCCCGGCTTGACGGCGACAACATAGTTGGCTGCGTACGCTCCCGATCCGGTGCTGCCAAAGATATGGCCTCCCGCGAAAATTGGCGAGCCGACCGTGCGCATTTTGAAGGCCCCTTCGACCGACCAGTTCGGCTTGCCCGTCTGCGGATCAAGGCTGAAAACGCCATTCCCGGTGCTGGTGCAGATCAATTCAATCGGCCCTTCCGCAGGCTCGTAGAGAAACGGCACGGAGTAGCAGACATTGGCGCTGACCAACGGTGTGCGCCAAACCTCTTTCCCGGTGCGCCGATTGAACGCCATCATCGCGCTGACGCCGGGCTTCACGCCCTCCTTGAGCTGGTTCGATTGCTGCGAGTTGTGGAGAATGACCAGATCGTCGAACAGAATTGGCGAAGCGCCGAAGCCATGCTGGCTGACCCAGGGGCCCAGGTCGAGACTCCAGGCTTCGCTTCCGTCATGATCAAACGCCTTCAGGGTGGTCACTTCGGGTGTTGACCAACCGATGTAGACGTGATCGGCATCCACCGCGGGCGTGCTGGAGGCGAAGCTGCTGCGCACATGCAGATGGTGGGGCGTTGACTGGTACTTGCGTTGCCAAAGCTGCTTGCCCGTCTTCGCGTCGTAGCAGAGCATGTACCGCGTCGCGTCGTTGGGATCGGCACTCAGCAGAAACACCTTGTCACCCCAGACCACGGGCGACGAATGGCCCGATCCGCCGGGCAGTTCGACTTTCCAGTTGTAATCCTCCTCGGTCCACGTCGTGGGGATTGTCTTGGCCTGGCTGAACCCGGTTCCATTGGGGCCACGGAAGCGGGCCCATTCTTGCGCGGAGACCGAGGTTGTCGCAAGCAGGGATGCGAGGAGACAGGCGGGGGCGACGATCGATCGCATGATTTGATTCCTGGGAAGGCGTGGCGTGTTCAAGCGGGCACGTGCTTACTCTGAAAATCGTAACCAACCGCGCCGCGGGATGCCAGAGCCAACCAGTTTGTTGTTCTCGTGCAGCGGAGCGCAGGAGAAATCTGCAAGGCGCCCACACCCGCGAGTTTTCGACCTGACCTGTCCGGTGGTATGCTGGTGGCCGGCGCGTCGGTACGTCGGAATACGAGCGCCGCGCTGATCGACACGGCGCCACGACCATCAGAACAAGGATGCCCATCGCATGACAGCAATCGTCACCAGTGGCTGGATTTGGCTGGCAGTTCCCGTTGGACTCGCGTTCCTTGTGTACGGCGGACTACCGCTGCTGATTTACTTCACGTTCAAGAATGAAGCCCAGGCGACATTGGAGTCATTCGAGCCCAGCGACCCGACGATACCACTGCTGGTCCGAGAACACTTCAAGAATGCGTGTGATGAACTCATGCCGCTGGGCTTCGAATACATTACCGGCATGCGGCTGCCCCAAATGGCGGACAACGTAATGGCGATCTTGATTGTCCTGGTCAATCGACCCGCTTGCGATGCGGCCGCCGCAATTTCGATTTATGCAAAGGCGAATGAAGTTTGGGACCTGCAGACCAGCTACGTCGAATACTCGACCCGGTTTCCGTCCGGGCTGACCGTCAACACCCAGAACTCGACGGCCCTGAGTGCCTTTCCTCCAGCGGCGCAGACGTTCAACCATCGCTTTCCCACCGTCCGCGATGCGCGGCAGCTTTACGAAGTTCACCAGCGGTTGCTGCAAGGGCAAAATCTGGCCACCAAAGTCATGCGATTGGACGACGAGTTCGGCGGCGATGCGATCGCCTTCGTACGGTCGGCCTTGCACCAAGAAATGCTCGACGCCACCAAAGACGGGTATCTGTACTTGACGCCGGACTCGCAGCACTTTCGCGCCACCCTGAAGGGCGCGTACCTGATGACCTGGCGGGAGCTGTTTCCCTTCAAGCAGTTGCGACTCGCTTATCGCGACCGGCAAGCCAGGCAGCAGTTGGCGGAACTGGGCTTCCCAACCGGTGGATGAGCGGGCCAGTGGATGAGCGGGCCAGTGGACGAGCGGGCCAGTGGAAGGGCGGACCAGTGGAAGGGCGGACCAGTGGAAGGGCGTCTGGCGAGACGGCAGGACCGCAGCACATTGATCGTCGCTAGGCTTCGCGCGTCAAGCGGATGCAGCCGCGTCTAAATGGCCAAGCGTGATGCAGCAGCACACACCCCCCAGCGGGACAGGCACCTTTTTCGCCGACAGGCGGTTTTTCCGCAGTTGAAGCGAATGGGCGGCGAAAAACGAGCCGGTCCCGGATGGTCGCCGAATTGCACTCGGTTAGGTGTGCCACTGGTCGAATTCGCAGCGCACTTCATAGGCGGTCGACGCGTCCTCGTCCGCCCGCTTGCTACACGCCACCACCCGCGCGGAAACCAGCACGGGGGATCGTTTATCGCCGAGTGCCACCATCAAGCGATCCGTGGCAGGCCAGGCAGGCGTTTCGAATGAAATGCCGGAATGGGAAAGATTGAATCCGGCAACGGGTTGGAATGACTGCTGATTCGGCGGCGTTTGACCGTCAAATTCGGCGACACCCAGCGAGCCCGTAAATGGAACACGTGCTGCCTCTGCCACGTCCGATTCAAAACTCAATTCAAAATCCAACATTTCGTCGACTCCGGTGTAGGCAAGTAACCTCTATGCGATACATAGGTCACCAATTGCCTGGCTGCCGCACGTCCGATTTGACCCCCGATGGAAACTTGACGCCGACTTCGCTCGACCGAGTGATCGTGCGGCCTGGTTGGATTACAATGCCACCAACCACGGAGAAAATTATGATGTTTCAGCGAACGGTATGGTGCGGTGTTTGGCTGGCAGTCGCCAGCGGATTACGGGCCGACGAGGAGCTCTTCGTCGCCACACCTCTGACTTCCCCCGCCGAATTTACCGCCGGCATTGAAGGTCCGGCCTGCGATGCCGCGGGAAATATCTTTGCGGTCAACTACGCCCGCCAACAGACCATTGGACGTGTCACGCCCGACGGCAAGGGTGAAGTTTTCCTCACACTCACTGGGGCCAGTACGGGAAATGGCATCCGTTTCAATCGCGCGGGCGTGATGTTCATTGCGGATTATGTAAACCACAATATCCTCGCCGTTGATCCCGGCACCCGCCGGAGCCGCGTTTTTGCCCATCACGACGGCATGAACCAGCCGAATGATCTTGCCATCGGGCCAGCGGGGACGCTTTACGCCAGTGACCCGAACTGGGGCGACGGGACGGGGCAAATCTGGCGGATCGGCACGGACGGCCAAGTGACACGACTGGCCGACAAGATGGGAACGACCAACGGCATCGAAGTCAGCCCCGACGGCAAGACGCTGTACGTCAACGAAAGTAAGCAGCGCAACGTCTGGGCATTCAGCGTGACGGCCCAAGGCGCCTTGGCTGACAAACGCCTCGTCAAGCAATTTCCCGATCATGGTTTTGACGGGATGCGTTGCGACGTTGACGGCAACCTGTACATCACGCGTTACGGCAAAGGGACGGTCGTCGTCATGAGCCCCCAGGGCAACATCCAGCGTGAGATCGACGTGCTGGGTGGCAAGCCGAGCAATCTCTGTTTTGGCGGCCCGGACGGGCGCACCGTCTACGTGACGGAGGTCGAACAGACTCGACTGGTAAAATTCCGCGTCGATCGGCCGGGACTGGCGTGGCAGCGATGGCAGGAGAATCGGCGGCCGAACTAACCTTTGTTCTTGACAACCATCACACGCACCATGGTCAGGGCGCGGTCTCCGGCGATTTCGAGCCGGGTCATCAGGTTATTCAGGAACGCCTTTTCGTCGGGCTCGACAATGCCGTCCGCAAGCACAATGTCGCACGCATTGGTAAACGCGGTTTCACGAAGTTCCGGCGGGACCGCAGGCGCGGCCGTATCGAGGAGTTTTTCGGGTCCGCCGCGTTTCAAAATGCCAAGTAATCGGTCCATCATCGAACTGAACTGGTTGCCGGGCACATGTTGATACAGCCGCATCCGTGACAGCGTCGTCATGAGGCACTGGACTTCCTCATCGGAAATGTGGCCATCGCACGCCGACGCGCCCAGCAGCACGCCCGCAAATCCTTCGCGTGGACCAAAGGGTGCTTGTTCTGAAAAGGAGCCAAAGGCTTCGTCGAAAAGATCCATGGTCGTTCCTCGATTCAAATTGAGTGGGCGTTCAAGGTTAGAGCCGACATTGTCATTGGCAATCACCGTGGCTTATCCCTTGTTCTTGACAACCATGATCTGCACGATCTCGAGCGCGGCTTCATTGGCGATCGCCAACTTTCGTTGCAGGTTATCGACAAATTGTTTCTCGTCGGGCTCGACGACCCCATCCGCCAACACGATGTCGCAGGCGTTCGCGAAGGCGGTTTCGCGGAGTTCACCGGGAAGGGCCTCGGCACACGCATCGACGAGCACGTCAACTCCCTTTTTCTTCAGCACCGCAAGCAGCTTATTGAACATCTGGCTGTATTGCTTGTCCGTAAATCGCTGATAGAGCTTCATGCGAAATAGGGCGGTCATCAACCCTTGCACTTCATCGTCCGCAATGTGGCCATCGCACGCGCTGGCGCCGAGAAGGACGCCGGCGTATGCTTCCTGGCTGGTCAGCGTGGCACTACCTTCCATTCCGCCAAATAATGAGTCAAAGAGTCCCATCGCAATCGCGCTCCCACAGAAGAAAAGAGAAGAGAAAGGGCTGACAGGCGTTGTCGAATAGAATAGGGCCCCAACGCCGCATTTTCAACTAAAATAGCGTATTTCTCAGGTCAGCCTCAGACGGCCCGGAGCGGGGCAACGGCCTTCGGCGAACGGGCCTTAGCGAAGTCCCACCAGCGTGATGATGCTGTAACCCATCGAGCCGGCTACCGCGTACGCGATAAACAGAGCATACAGCCCGCACAGCACCAGGGCCTTGTTGCGTGTGAGTTGCCGGTTATGCCACATGATCAGCAGTGTGACACCGGTCAATGTCGCCAGCAGGATTCGCAGATCCACCAGCCCCGCAATCGGTTCGCCATCCTGGGTTAACGAGATCGGCTCCCAAGCCACCAGGTACGAGTTGATGATCAAGGGGATCGACAGGCACACGCAAATATCAAAGATGTTTGAACCGAAAGCATTCGAAACGGCGCCCGAATCGTCACCTCGCATGGCGGCACCGATCGACAAAAACGTGTCGGGCACGGATGACGCTGCCGCAGCCAGGATCACGGCGACGAAGAAGACCGGAACGTTAAGCTGAATTGCTGTCTCGCGAGTGACTTCCACCAGCCAGTAGCAGGCCAGTGCGGCGACCGCCGTCGACGTAAGCAGCACCATCGTTGCGGTCACGCCATTGAGAGGAATTTCGAATATGCCGTAGAACGCGCCCGCGGAAACCACTTCTTCCGCTTCATCGTCTTGCGAGGAGCGTTTGATTTCGTCGACCAGGGTGGGTGTCGCACGAATCCCTTCACTCCGCAGGGTTTCGACGACGTCATGGGTGGGGGTGCCTTCGCCAACACGACCGAGGTGCCGGTGGATCGCGTCCATGGCCCTTTGATAAAGCTTGGCATCGCGATAAAGCTGACATATGTAAACCAGGTACATGCCCAGCAAGGCCACG
>JAUIHJ010000454.1 GCA_030432015.1 bacterium | reverse complement strand
ACCCGCGTCGAATTGGTCTCGGATGATCACATTGGCGACAGGCTGATCTCCGGTATTGGAGACTTCGATATTGAAGTGCACGCGCTGGCCGACCTTGGCTGACGTTGGTGGGTCGAGCACCCGCAAACCCAGTGATGATTGGACGACACGTGTGGCCACGCTGCTTTCGGCAGACAGGCCGCCGATGGCCTCGGCCCGGACATGCAGTCGCTGATCCCCCGCGCCATCGGCCCGGCAACGGATCTCGAACCGTTGTGACGCATGCGGGCCGAGATGCCCGAGCTGCCAACGCAGTTCGCGTGTTAGTTCTTGCGATGGAGGCGGCGTGCTGCTGAGGTACTTCATCAGGACGGGAATATCAGCTCGCAAGACCGCGTTCTCCGCGGCGAGGTCGCCAGGATTGGTCACCTCGACAAAGTAGCTCACCGCGGTGCCGACCGCGACCGTGGCCGGCCCGCTGGCTCGAACTTGAAGTCCTGGTGCACTCCACGTGATTGTCGCAACGCCGTTGCCAACGGGAACGTTATCGGCGTTTCCGGTAGTATCGCGGGGCGTCAGCACTTCAATGCGAACTTGCGTGGATCCGGGCGCCACACTGCGGGGTGAAAGTTCGGCGCTGGCGCGGCCTTCACTGTCCGTCTTGACCTCAATCGTAGTTCGACCGTTGGCGGAAAAGACCGCTTCGGGTCCGCTGATGATCTCGTACCGCACCAGCCAATGCTGGGCACCTCGGCCCGACGAAGCACGCTTCACCGTGGTGGTCAGGACATGACGTTCGCCGGCGCGCACGACGGCGGGGCCGGGCAGCGCCCATTGGGCGTCGACCCAGTGCACCTCGGCCGTTTGACGCCGCTTTTCCCAATTCTCGGCACCGGTCGCCACAGCGGTTATATAGCTAATCCCCTCGGTCGGTGATGAAACCGTAATCCAGGATTGGCCCTTGCGGAGCCACACATCATCGTTGCGATTGGACGTACCTCGATCGATCCACCGCGCCTTCGATGAAGTCCGGGTCACCGCGTAGTTGCTGCTCATCTTCCGGGGAGACTTGTCTAACATCTTGGCAAAGTGGGAATGCCGCGTTTCGTTGATGTCGATGATGTTCCCGACGCTCTCTTGAGACAGCGTCCATTCCATCGGTTGTTTGGTGACGTAATAGCCGCGGGGACCGCATATGCCGCCCAGCAGAACCACTTCCGTACCGATCGGCGCAACCATTTTGGTGGGGGACAGGACGAGTCGATCTTGACCCTTCGGCGCGGCGGCCGTCGGTGCCGCCGCAGCGGGTGGACAGGTTGCCACACCGGTTCCGACGGGTGTCCCGGGAGGAACTGACGACGTCGGTGGACAGGCTGGGACCGAGGGTGGGTCGGAGAAGGCAGGTTTCGGAAAGAATGAACTCCCCGCACAGCATGAACCACATGCTGGGAAAACGGTCGTCGTGGTCGCAGGCGCGAAGATCCGGGTGCCGGTCGGATCAATGGCGGGGACACGGACACCAGCGCAGCCGCTGATCCAACTACAGGCGACCAGTATGATGGCAAAGTTTCGTGTTGTTGGCGAAATCCACATGCGCACTCGCGATCCAGGGGGAGACGAATCGAAACCCTTCGCGAAAACGTAGCATGCAGTTTGGCAACCTGTGGCGATTATTCACCAAACAGTGATGCCAAAATACAACGGTTCCTGGCAAACCGGTCGGATTGGCGCAGTCGTGCGTATTATGACGCGAAGGCCGCCTTCAAACTCTTGAGGACGGCGCTTTCCGACGTGGAAATTCGATTCAGCCCCATCACGCCACCGGTCGCCTTGGCAACCCTCTCCGCTCGACTGATCACCGACGATTCGAGTGCCTTCAAGTCAGACGGCGCGAGCACATCGGACATGGCGCCGATGTAGCTGACCCAGGCTTCCTGCAAGCCGCGATCCGGTCGATTCGAAAGCCAGTCCTCGAGCAGGTCGAGGCAGACCTGATCGACACCATCGGATGTCGCGGCGGACATGATCTCACGCCGCTCTTCTGGGTCAATCTTTCCGTCCGCCCAGGCGACCAAGACCAGCGGCGCCAACGACAAGGCGACAAAGGAATGTCCGGCGATCCCGGCGGCAACCAGCTTGTCCAGAACCGCGTCGTCCTCAATCGGGCAAATATTGCGCAGCGCCTCTTTGGCGTTCTCGGCACTTACTTGCGCCTTTAGCTGAGCCAGCAACTCCTGGTTGCGTGCATGAAAAAAAGAGTCTTCTAAAGCCCTTTCGCGGTCGCGAAACGCATCACCGTGTTGCATCGTGCCGGATCCAAAAATAAAGGTAACTGACTTGCATGACTGACCTTACGATTCATTCTAGCGGTCGCAAGTGGGCTTGGCTATCGCCCTCAACGTGAACTCGGCGACCGCAATTTCTCACCGGGCGGCCTGGAATTCCCACCTCTCGGCCCCCGTCCGTCGCTTGCCGATTCGAAAAACTATCGTACTGGTTAATAGGCAAGTCTACTGCACCGCCGAGTCTTGCCTGATCTGAAGGGTCGTTCGGGTTCTCTGGGTAACGCAGGAAAGAACACGCAGGCGGATCATTCGGCCTATTAAGCCCTGACTGCGCACTCGATCAAAACCATGTTATTCGGCAATCTTCCCGTAGATTAAAACTGTGTTTCCTGATAAGAAACGGATTAGTGGACGTTTTGAAACTTCATGCCTCCGCAAAGGTCGCGGTATCCATCAGCCCGTACTCATCGTGATGGTTCGCCTCGCGTCGCCGGTGACATGCGAGTTACGGCTCTGCCGAAATCAACAATGAACAATCAAGTAGGAGTACCAGGCATGGGAGCCCCAAAACGCATCGGCAGGATGTTCATCGTCTACCTTCTGCTCATTTCTCCGGGACTGGCAACGACGAGTCCAGCCATCGGTTCGGACGAAGCGTCGCAGGCGGGTGCGTCAAAAGCCGCTCCAGCGGACCTTGCGAAGTTATTGCAGGAGGCGAAGGAGAGCTTTCAGCCGATCTCGCAGGCAACCGTCGCCAAACTGAAAGCCGAGGTCATGGTGGCCATGGACAATCTAGAGACCTTCATTGGCGATGAAGCGGACGACGGCGAGGCCTGGAAGTCCCACCTCGCTTGGGATTCACTCACCGCAGAGCTTACCAAAGAGACGCCCAGCCTGGCCGTACTGGATGCATCCCGGCGTGCTTTTCATGAAGACGTTGACGGCTTGGAACGCGAGCAGTTTCTCGACGCCCGTGCAGCACTGCTTACCTACATGAATGCCCTGCTGTTTTCGCGCGATGCTGAGCAGACAAAGAAGGATCATGTGGCGACGGTTGACAATCTGATCAACCACTTGAAGGCCTACGCCGAGTCGCCAGACAGCGAGACAGCGATTGCGGTCGGCAGAAGCCTGGGGTGGCTTGAACGAGCGCGACAGTCACCACAGGTCGTCGCGGCGGTTCGCCAGCAGCATTCATATCCGAATCTGTTTGCGGAAGTCTCGCACCGCCTGTTTACGGCCGGAATCGACTCGGAGGTTTCGCAATCGCAGCAAGTCTCCAGCTACATCCTGGGGACATCAATCTATGGTACGGCTGACGTCTCTGGGCGCATCACGTCCGCCTTTGTTCCAGATCCAGACCGCGCAGCGTTTGACCTGCAGCTGACGGGCAACATTTACTCCAACAACGTCGGCTACAACGGGCCGGTCACGATCTATAGCACTGCCAGTACGTCGGTCGAGGCAAGTAAACGCGTCTACTTTGACGCGGCGGGACTCTTGATGGACTTCGCCTGGGCAAGGTGCGCGACCGGTTCAAATATCCACAGCATTGCCGCGCGGAGCTGCCTGGTTCGCAAGATTGCCTGGAATCGCGCAGCGCAAAGTAAGACCACGGCGGAACGCCTCGCGGCGGGGCAGGCTCAACAGCGGGTCGCCGGCAACTTTGATGAGCAGACGGCCGAGTTGATGGCGGAACCCGTCTCCGGGTACGAAGACAAATTCCGCAAGCCGCTCCTGCGCCGCGGCGGGTTTCCCAAAGTGATGAAACTCAGCACGCTCGTGAATCGCCTGACCGTCAAGATGCTCCAAGAAAATCAATTCCAGATGGCGGCACCGACCGCGCCACCGGCGATGGGCGAGGGCCATGACGTCGCTGTTCGCGTGCACGAGTCGCTGATCGGAAATTATTCGGAGACGTTGCTCGGCGGCGTCCAGGTCACGGACGTGCAAATGGTGCAGATGTACGTCGATGCCAATCGCGAGGTACCGAAGGAACTGGTGATCACGGAAGACTCAGATCCGTGGGCGATCACATTTGCCGCATCGCAACCAATCAGCGTGCGCTTCCAAGATGAGGGGGTTCACATCGAAGTCCGCTGCAAGAGCCTGCATCGTGGCGAAGACTATCCCCGTGTGAATCTGGCGGGCGAAATCCGAATTGCCGCCGACTATAAACTCGATGTGACCGATGGAGGAATCCAATTGGTCCGCCCTGAAGGCAACGTGCAGATCGACTTCCTCAACAACCAGGGGAACATCGTGCAAGGGTTAGCGCAGACCGTTCAAAAAGGTTTTCTGCAAGGCAAGTTCAATGGCATGTTGAAGCCTCGCCTTCCGGAAGAGCGGTCTAACGGAATCAAACTGCAAGGACGATGGGAAAAAGCAGGCAAGCTGGTCGCACGTGAAACCAAGTTGACCGACGGGTGGCTGATCTTGGGCCTGGCGCAAGTCCCGCCCGCAGATGCGGAGGCAGGAGCCGATGTGGCATCGCGCAAAGATCCAGGATCGCCGGTCGATCAATCGACCACCGACTCGGCAGACCAACCTGTCACAACGGCAGCGGCCGCGCCGGCGGCAAACGAGACCGCAGGGATTGAATGATGGTCGGCAACCGTCTAAAAAAAGATTGAACTAGGCAGGCGGGCCCTGCTTGGACAGGTGGACGGCAGCAACCGCAATTGCACACGGTCGCCAGCTTCCGCCGTCAACTCGCCATTCTTTTTTTCGAGGGTGCCTCATGAACCGGTGGGTCGATATCAGCTTCGATTGTCTTCCGTTGCGCAGCGTCGGCAGGTTGGACATTCCATTGGATGCCTCGCCCAATTATCAGGCCCTGTGTCACCGCATCAAAGCCGCCATCGCCAAACATGGACTGCACAACACCTACTATCTGTTTAACGCCAAATGTGTTTACCATTTGACCAACTCGGATGCGATTGGTGAGTTGGACTTCCGTTTTGAAGGCGTTGCTTTAACGGATAGCACAGACACGAAGACGGAACGATCGGACCTCCAGGTCGAGTTGACACGGGAAACATGCGACTGGTTGACCGAGCCCATCGTCGCCTGGTTTGCGACGACCGTTTCAAAATCCGTCGAAGCCGACTTCGATCGCTACATTCGGGCCGGCGATCTCGATCAAGCCAAGCGGCGCATCGAACAGATTCAGGCCGCCAGCGATGACGCCGGCGGTTTTGTGGGCATGTATCTGTAAATGGCCGTGCGCGATTCAGCAGCACGGACCCGGTCGGCGGGACAGGCACCTCTTGCGCCGACAGGCCGTTTTTCCGCAGTTGAATCCAATGGGCGGCGAGAAATGAGCCGGTCCCGGCTGGTCGCCGAATTGCACTCGGTCATTGAGGCGGAACTGTCGCCCGACACCGACGCATATGGCTACGTCGTCAGGGGCACTTCCGACGAGGCGAAGCGTTGGAAAAGTTTCTCGGCAATCGCCGCGTCATGTTCGCGGGGCAGGAACATCGCGCGCAGTCGACTGCGACGGATGACCCCTTTTTCCAGGCGTTCCGTAAGAACCGGGTAACGGGTCACCAAGTATTCGTCGCTCGACTCAATCGTGGCGCCGCGATCGTCCGCTGGATGTACCATTTCCAGGAAACTGATCGGCGCGTTATCGGGGCGAATCAGGACCACGCCTCTTCCCTCGGCCGACGCATGCGGCATCAACGAGAGCGGTACGAATTTCGGCTCCCCGCCTGACGCGGCCACCAAGACGGTGCCGCGTGGCCAACGGCTGGTAACGGTCGACGCGGGGTCGCTATCGAGGAGTTCGGTCTGTGCCGATACGATCGCCTCGACTCCCATCACACCGTGCGCTTCGTCCTGGAGGACGCGCCAATAGACTTGCAAGCCAACCTCGGGAGCCCCGCTGAATTGGCCCGTCAGGATCAGGTCGTCGCCACGAACGTAGGTGTCCGTCGGATGGACCGAGTCGGTCGTGGCACGTCCGCCGTTCACGCCCAGCACGCGTGCGCCTTCGATCGGAAAGGCAACGTCAGCAGCCTCCGACGTAAGCGAGACCAGCCCATGGCCTGACTGTTGGACATCGATCGTGGCAGCCAAGCGAGCCGACGTAAGCTGAGCAATGGAACCGTGCAAATGCCACACAGGCTGGTCGTTCGTCATGGTTGAGCTTTTGAGTTACGATTCGGGCGGAGGTCGATCAGGCAAAATAAAAAACCCCGCCGCTCGCGGCAAGCGAACGGCGGGGCCGGAACAGAGAAGAGGCCATGAACGCCACATAGGCAGAATAGAAACGAACCTATCAGGCAGGAGGTATGACGAATTGACCTCAATCAGGGGGTAAGTTTGCTGCTTCATCGATCATACCAAGTTGGGATGGTGAGTCCAGTATTTTCGAACAAAATCTAAAACGAATTGCCGCTCCCTACTTGGCGAGCATCAAGGTATGCAGGAAAACCATACGGGGCTGGCACGAATCACGCGAGCCTTCGGCGAGCGTTGCGAAACGGAGCGATTGAATGCAGCAGTTTCTCGATATCTGTGAAGATGCCGCTCGGGCGGGTGGCCAAGTCCTGCTGGATTGGCGAGGCAAGTTCAAGGTCCGTGAGAAAGGGCCCAAGGATCTGGTGACCGAAGCGGACCTGGCTTCTCAACGCGTCATTCGAG
>JAUIHJ010000453.1 GCA_030432015.1 bacterium | reverse complement strand
CTTGAATCGGGATGGCCGCCGGGACGACGTGGTTGTATTTGGCTTGCCGGGTGAGACCGAACGACCCGTGGCCGGCGACTGGAACCTTGACGGCATTGATGATTTCGGCCTCTTCTCTGCCGCGGCCGCAGCACAAACGCAGCAGGCACCACCGCAACCGGCCGAGTTCCGCGTGTTGGTCTCCGACCAGGCCGGTGCCGCACCTTCCTCGATCTTCCAGGCGTATGCGCCAACACCACTGGGCAACGACGTGACCTTCGATTTTGGAGATCGGTCAGAGAAGCCCGTGTTTGGCAACTTCGACCCGCCGGTGGCGACTACGGTCTCTGAAGGTGGCGGCCCTGACGGAGGCTCCTACCAGAATGCTACCAATCGGTACGATGTCAACAACGATGGCGTCGTTTCGCCGGCGGACGCGTTGCGGATTATTAACGCGGTGAATCGATATGGCTCGGGGCGTTTGGCGACGCTGCTGCCCGCGGACTCTCAGTACGCGCCGCCGCACGCCTTTCTCGACGTCAACGGTGATCGCTTCGTTACACCCGGCGACGTGCTCGGTGTCATCAACCGCCTCAACACGACGGGTTCGGCAGGAGAAGGGGAGTCTGTCGTCGTTGTACCGGTGAGTCGCGGGTCGACGGACGATTCAGATCGATCCGATCGTGGACGACGCGTTGGAAGCGGCGATTGAGAAGTTGGTGACAGAGCAGCGTGATCGAAAAAATGAGCCGAAGGAGCTCGAGGCAGCCATCGATGAAATCTTGGAGCACTGGAGCTCGTAGCGATCACTCGCTTGCGCGGCTGGCTGTCTGGCTGCGCTGTCGCGCGATCGGTGCCCGTTGCCGCCAAAAGAGTGGGGATGCGTTCTCGCGATCCTTGATTGTCCTGCGCGGCGTCGTTACCTTTTGAAGAGTGACACGCATTCATTGTCGCAGTCTCGCGCACCCTTGTCCGGATGTCGGCGGTCCGATCCGCTTCGGCAAACTTTTCCCCATGTCAGGAACCGACCGTGAAGAATCATCGCTACCCATTCGTGCGGCTGTTGTTGTTCTTGCTGCTCGTGGGCAAGACGCTTGCCACGTCCGGTGCGGAAGAACGCCCGAATATTCTGTTGATTTACACCGACGATCATTCATACCGCACGGTCGGCTGTTACCCCCAGGCGTACCCTTGGGTAAAGACTCCGCATATCGATGCACTGGCGGCGCGAGGCGTGCGGTTCGAGTACGCTTACGTCGGCACGTGGTGCATGCCGTCACGGGCGACGTTGCTGACTGGCCATCACCAATATGGCGTCCAATCGATGCGGATGGTGGGCACCTACCCAGGCAGTGAATACGACGCGGAAGAATGCCCGTTTTGGCCCAAGGTCTTTCGCGAGAACGGATACTCAACGGCCCAGATCGGCAAGTGGCACACCGGCACAGATACCGGTGCAAGGCGAGACTGGGATCATCAGATCGTCTGGAATCGTCCCCGTTATCCGGAGAATTCAGGCAACTATTTCTACGACCAGCTTATCGAAACCAACGGTGGCCCACCCAAGCTGACCAAGGGCTACAGCACGGACAATTACACAAATTGGGCCGAAGATTACATTCGCGGTGACACCCGTGATTCCGATAAGCCGTGGTATCTCTGGGTTTGTTACGGCGCCGTGCACGGCCCGTTTACGCCCGCGGAACGTCATCGCGAGGACTATCCTGATCTGAGCGTTCCAGTGCCGAAGGATATCTACCCGCCGCGTCCCGGCAAACCCGCTTACATGCAGGAGGTGAACAAGTGGATCGCCAATGCCGCTGGCGTTCCGATGATGAACGGAGGGTTCGGCGGGCAGACGGTGGAACACACCACCAGCATTCATGGCAATACACTTGACGGCTGGGTGCGGCAGTATCACCAAGGCGTGCGAGCGCTGGACGAAAGTGTTGGTCGGTTGGTCAGCGTCCTGAAGGAGACGGGCCAATATGAGAACACGCTGATTGTCTTTACCTCAGACCAGGGGTTTGCCTGGGGGCAGCATGGATTTGCAACGAAGCTGGCACCCTACGATGCCAATATTCGTTCTCCATTGATTGTCAGTATGCCATCCCAACTTCCCACGGGAAAAGTTGTTTCTCAACCGGTCGCTGGCGTCGACCTCGTGCCGACGTTCTTTCGCTTTGCTGGCATCGACTTGCCATGGAAGATGCACGGCCACGACTTGACTCCGCTGCTGAAAGACCCGACTTCCAGTTGGCAACACCCGGCTCTAACGGCGTTTACGGCGCGTAGCTACGGTTCCGATACCGACCAGATTCCCGCTGACACGACGAAAACGAATATCAACGGAATTCCGTGGTACTTCATGCTTCGCCAGGGGAAGTATAAGTACATTCGTTATGTGGTCGAAGGCGAAATCGAAGAACTCTACGACCTTGAGCAAGATCCCGAGGAACTCGTCAACCTCGCCGCAGAGCCAGCCATGCAGCAGCGATTGTTATCGTTGCGCGCCGCAACGGTTGCTGAATTGAAGCGGACGGACGCCGGGATTGCGGGGGATTTGCCGAGTGTCGCGGGCCCGTGATGGAGCCACAATTGCCATGAATCACAAGCCGGCGAAAACCGAATCGAGTGCTGCGTCGTCTCTATGACAGAGCATCATGTGCCGACAATCGGGAATTGCCTTGTTGTTCGCTGCCCAGTGGATCCGACGGGAGAACAAAGCGTGCGAGGGTGGAAAAGGTGCCTGACGTCGTGCACTCTGAAGCCGTGCGCTCTGACGTGGCACGCGTCGCGGAACGGCGCCGGATGATTTGGACTTGAGGACGCGCCGCTGGATGGGATCGAAGATGTTCCCAGGTATGGCGATGTTTCGAACACTTCCAACGGTTAGGGCTGAGATGCACAAGGTGATGCTGCGATTGCTCGTGGTTTATGCTGCCTGGCCGATGTCTCCGTCCGCGGGTGAGGAACTGCCGCTGCATTCCTGGGCTGTGATCGCCTCCCAGCCGCTTCTCGACAGTGGCTTCGCTGATTTATTGACGGTCCGACTTTCGCAAGATGAGTCGATTCAACTGGTGGAACGCGAACGGTTGCGGGATGCGACGCGGGAATTGCAACTTGCTCCGTTGATCCAGGCGGAGAACATCGACCGCCGACTCCAGCTTGGTCAGACGCTCAAGGCCGATACACTCATGGTCCTTTCCAGCGAGCGAGATGCAGAACGGCGTTTGCTCAGGGTTGTGATCTGCGACGCAAATCTGGGAGTTCGCTTGTGGGAGGAGCGTCTACTGGATGATGGCGTGGATGTGGACACGCTTGTGGAACAATGTGCCGGGCTGGTGCCAGAGGTTCGCACACGATTTGCAAGCGGTGTGCAACGGATTATCGCCGTGCCGCCGTTTCTTTCGGAAGATTTTTCGCATCGTTTCGACTATTTGCAAGAACGCCAAAGCAACGTCGTCAGTAGCGCATTGATGACCTGTCCGGGCGTCGCCGTGGTTGAACTTGAAGAAGCACGCGCCGTTCTCCGTGAATTGGAGAACACGTTATCTACCGGACTCGAGCGACCAATTGCCACGATTGTCAAAGGTGCGTATCGGGTTGGGGCACCGGACGAGCAAGGCCAGCGCAACGTCACGGTGCAAATCGAACTTGTTTCCAGCAATGGCCAGGAGGAAACGATTCATAAGTCATTTCCGATTGGGACGGTTGGCCACTGGCTGCGAGAGAACCTGGTGAGGCGCCTGACCGACAATGTCAGGGGTGACAGGCCGGCGATCGACGTAGCTCGCCAAAAAGCAATTCTCAGCAGGCGCGCCGACCAGTTTGCAGCACTGGGTGACTGGGAGCATTCCAGATCGTTGCGAGAAGCTGCCCTGGTGCTCGACCCCAACGATGCGTTGCAGCGTGGATATCTAATCAGTGAGTTTCAGTTCGACATGACGCGAATGCTCGACGAGCATTGGTTTGCCGTGCGCGCGACGAAGAAACAGCCGCTGGAGCCGCGCGTCGCGGCGTTTCAGCAGGTTGCCGAAGATTATGTCGAATCGCTTGGGCATCTGGAGTACTTGATCCGGAATCGCTTGATCGGTCACGTCGATGCGGTGGGGATCCTCGACAAGCAACGCTGGTGTAAGAATGACAGTCCGGGCGAGGCACTGTCACGTGATCCCGCCAAATATGCCGCCTTGCAACACGCCTGTCGTGCCCAGCGGCGATTTATTCACGAGCTTGGTGCCGAGCTACGCGCACTGCCTGGTGGCCGCAAGCTTCCCCAACAACTGAGTACACCCTACTACGGCCTGGAATATGTGCTGTCCAATTGCGTGACCAACGACGTGGTATTCAATAACTACAACTCTGATTCGCTCGCGACGCTACAGCACGTACTAGAGCACGTGGTCCCGGAGGATGCCAAAGTCTCGGCGAGAATCTTGAATCAGATGCGCCGCTCGTTTTCGCTTGAGCAGCGTTTGGATCTGGGAGAATATCGCGAACAAGGGCGTCTCTTTCAAGAGGAAAGGGCCGGGGCAAAAGACGATCAAGCGCGCCGTGATGCGTTGATCAAGATGCAGGCAATCACCGTCCAGAGTGTCAGGCCTCGTTACCTGAAGGCTCACGCCGAGTGGACAGAATTCTTGCGAAAGCTAACCCGATCAGAGCGTGAAGTTGTCAGGTTCTACGGCGAATGGGGCTTGTTGGCCTTGGTCGAAGCCGCATCGCGGAGTACCTCCCGTACGGGTGCCGAGCCGGTGGAGGAGTTCGCCACAAAGGTCGAGTCGTCGCTTGCCGAACTCAAGCGTCTGAAGCGGATTGGTCCGCGAAACTTGGACGATGTCGAATCCCGTCTCAAGATGACCCGCAACTGGATCAAGGCGATCAACGCGCCGGCGCGGTCCCGTTCCGTCGTATCGCAGCCGGCACGGCCGGCGCCGGTGCGGCCAAAAACCATCGGGAATTCGCTGGGGCGTTTGAAGTTCGAGCCGATCGATCTCCTGGTGGAAGGCGAATCCGTGCCCCGCCCGCGACTGCGGATCACAGGGATGCTTTCCTGCGGGCCTGATCGCGACGCGTACTGGACCAACGATCGCTTCTTCATCATGGAAGAACCAGGAATCTTACGGGAGGTGAAGGTAACAGATTCGACCGGCCCAGGTCCGCGGTTTTGGGGCATGACCTGGGATGGCGAGTGTATCTGGCTCTACGCACACGGGCAGGGGATTATTGCCGTGCGGCCGGATGGCACGCGTCTGGCAGCCTTCAACCAGACAGAGCACTTGCCCGGGTATTGGAAGGGGTTTCAGCTGCACGGACTTTCACCGCGCAGGGCGTTTGTTGTCGGGAGTTTTGGTAAGCAAAATCGAGCGTGGTGCGGCATCCTGGAGGTCGACGACCGCGGCGTGCAATCCGCAAATCTATTCTTCGAGGCGAAATATGTCGCCGAAGGACGTGTACCGGAGGAAGCGGAGTTGGATCCCAAGATTGGTTTTATCCCCGAGCAAGTGCATCACATACGACACGACGACGGCAAAGAGTACGTGCTGGTACGTCGTCGCGATAGGTCCAAGCAATTACGGGTCGATCTGGCGTCGCTCGAGGTCAGCGTTGCCGCGCGGTACGTGGGGGTTGGTGGTGCTTCGACGTGCACCGAGTTGGGGTTCCGCGGCCGCACGTTTCTTCGCGATGGACGATTGGTGACCGCCAACTCGGGCCTCGCATTGTTACCGAACTCCAGGCAACTCGTCCTGCACGATGGATGGATCTATCGGGCCGGCTATGTTTGGATGCGCGAGAACGTTGAGACCGGAGTCCGCGAGCGATTGAACCAGACCGAGGTGCCTCGGCAATATCGGTATCTTTACCCGAATGTTTCCGCCCATTATGGATTGGTTGCCTACGATTCATCCAATCAGTTGTGGCCGTTTTCTCGCGTGACAATCTTGCCCGCCGATGAAGCAGACGGGGAGCCGGGAGGCGAGTAATGCGGGGTAACGGCCGCGCCCGCGGCGTCAGATCAATTCCGATATTGGCTCGCCGTTGGTAAGGATGGGAATCGGACGCCCGGTGTTGTCCAAGTAGTGCTGCTTGGTATCAATGCCGAAGCGGCGATAGATTGTTGCCAGCAGACAGTTGCTGTCCATGGTTCGCTCGATGGGGTGCTCGCCACGCGAGTTGGTCGCGCCAACGACCTGCCCCATGCGTAGTCCGCCGCCGGCCAGGAATATACTCATCGCGCGCGACCAGTGATCACGTCCTGGCCGCTTCGTCTTGTCCTGATGGCGAACTTGCGGCGTCCGCCCGAATTCGCCGCAAAAGATGAACAGGACCTGCTTGTTCAAGCCCCGCGCGTGGAGATCTTCGATCAACGCAGGCACGGCGACGTCAAAGACGGGCAGGCGTTCGCGGTAGGCGCGAAAGGTGTGGGTATTGACCGAGTGATCGTCCCAATTGCTGACGCGCCCAGCGGCGGTACTGAGTTTAAAGCTGGCTTGCAATTGAACGAAGCGGACGCCTGACTCGACCAGCCGACGTGCCAGGAGCAGGCCTTGTCCCCAACTGGTGCGGCCGTACCGATCGCGGATCGTGTCAGGCTCTTGCGACATGTCGAACGCCTGGGCTGTGCGAGGGCTCGTCAGCATCGCCACAGCACGTTCGTTAAATTTGTCCAGGGCCGACATGGTGCCCTGGCGGTCAACTTCACGCCGGAAGCGATCGAATGTATGGAGTAATTTTTGGCGGGTCTTCAACTCCTTCAACGCATCCTGCGTGACCGTCAGGTAATCGACCTTGGCCAGTTGCGCAGCCGTGGGAATGGTCCCGTCCGCGTCGATCATCGAGATGGTGCGGGTGTTCCCGGTCGTGAGGTTGGACAGGTCGAACGCCAGCTTCTTCGTCGCGTCCGCTGTATTGACGATCCGGTGTGTCCCGTCTTTCGGGCT
>JAUIHJ010000452.1 GCA_030432015.1 bacterium | reverse complement strand
CAGGGAACTTCGAAGCGGAAGCGATAACCTTCGGTCATACGATCCTGGGACGCACCGCCAGCGGCTTGGACGACGTGCGAAACCACGAGCATGTCCATGTTCGCCAATACGAGCGGTGGGGCATTCTGTTTGGTCCAGCCTACCTCCTGTGTTCAGGATGGCTTTGGTGGCATGGACGCGATGCCTATCGTGACAACCCGTTTGAAGTTGAAGCGTTTGCGGTCGATTAACGATGGGTCGGCCAGAGCCTGACCCCCATCGCGGCATCGTCGTCGTTTTTGTCGACTTCGGGTCGCATGGCGATGTAGGTTTGAAAGATCGCCTCGCCAACCGAATTGAGTCTGGACTGAAAGGAGTCCAGGAATTCATGCAGTCCCGAAGAGAGGATTTCGTCGATTTCCGCATAGGCCAACTCGCTTCGCAGCAACCCCAGCCGTTTCTCCGCGGGGTTCCAGAACGTGCCTTCCGGGGAGCCGGAGATCGCATGCAACGACTGGTTGGCGTGGTCGATGCAATGAATAATCGCCCGAGGAAACTTGCGGTCGAGCACCAGGAATCCGACGACGCGTTTGGGCGTGATCCCATGATGCCGCTTGCGGTACATCTCGAAGCCGCTCACACTCCGCAGCACGGACGACCACTGGAGATCGTCCATCGGCGAGCCGACATCCTGTAGCGACGGCAGCAACGTGAAGTACTTGACGTCCAAGATCCGGGACGTCTTGTCGGCCCGTTCCAGCAGACGACCGAGGCGGGCAAAATGCCAGCCCTCGCCTTGGGACATCGTGGTTATGGTGATACCCGTGAAGAGGTGGCTGGACATCTTCACGTGTTGAAAAAAGTCGTTGGGTGATTCGAGCGCATCGGGATCGGTGGCCGCGTTGCGGACGCTCATGTAGAACTGATTGAGGTGCTCCCACATCTCCGAACCGATCGCTTCTCGGACGCTCCGCGCATTTTCGCGGGCGGCGTGGAGGCAGGAGAGAATTGAATTCGAGTACTCGCGGTCAAACGTCAAGAATTGAATGACGTTATCGCGCGTCGGCTCGCCGTATCGTTCGAAGAACTTGTCGTCATCGCCGGTCGCACTGATGAGCGGTCGCCACTGTTCCGGAGTTCCGGAAGGGAGGTCGAGCATCATGTTCAGTGTGACGTCGGCGAAGCGGGCCAAATTCTCAGCCCGTTCGACATAACGGCTCATCCAGTAAATTGCGTCGGCAACACGGCTCAACATCGGATTACTTTAAGCTCTCTGGGGAGGTGGAAACCTGCGAACGGTCATCGGGGGCTGTGGCGGCGGATTCGTCTGCCTCGGCGGCGGCGACCGCCGTCTGGTCGCCGGACGGCCCGGCAATGACCCAGGTATCTTTACTGCCGCCACCCTGGGACGAATTCACCACCAGCGACCCCTTACGAAGCGCCACGCGGGTCAGGCCGCCGGGCAGTACAAAGATATCGTCGCCATACAGAATGTAGGGGCGCAGATCGACATGCCGCCCCTCGAAGGTGCCATCGATCATGGTGGGAATCCGTGAAAGAGACAGCGTCGGCTGGGCAATATAATTACGCGGATCCTTTTGAATCAGGTCGGCGAACTTTTTTCGCTCTTCGTCGGTCGCGTGCGGCCCGATCAGCATCCCGTAGCCGCCGGACTCGTTGGCCGCTTTCACAACCAGTTCATCCAGGTGCGCCAGCACGTATTTGCGATCTTCCTCGTCGTAACAGACATACGTCGGGACGTTGGGGAGAATCGCCTTTTCATTTAGGTAGTACTTAATCATCTTCTCGACATAGGCGTAAATCACCTTGTCGTCGGCCACGCCCGTCCCTGGCGCGTTGGCCAGTGCGACGCGTCCGGCGCGATAGGCTTCCATCAGGCCGCGCACGCCCAACATCGAATCGTCGCGAAATTCCTGCGGATCGATGAAGTCGTCGTCAATCCGGCGGTACAGCACGTCCACGCGCTGAAATCCCGAAGTCGTTCGCATGCATACGTAGCCATCACGGATGACCAGGTCGCGCCCCTCGACCAGTTCCACCCCCATTTGCTGGGCCAGGAAGGAATGTTCGTAGTACGCCGAGTTGTAGACACCGGGCGTCATGACCGCGACCGTCGGTGTGGGGCCGCCGTCGGGTGCCAGGTGCTGCAGCAGACTCAATAGCCGGCTGGGATAATCGACAACTGGCATTACATGTGATGCTTCAAAGAGCCACGGGAAACTCCGCTTCATGATGAAACGGTTTTGGAGCACGTACGAAACGCCCGACGGGCAGCGGAGGTTGTCCTCCAGCACAAAAACCTGCCCGCTATTGTCGCGCACCAGATCCGTGCCGGTTATGTGACACCAGATATCGCGCGGCGGCTTGAGCCCGATGCACTGCTTGCGAAAACTCGTGGCGCTGTCCAGGATCGCCCGGGGCAAAACCTCGTCCTTGACGATCTGCTGATCATGGTAGATATCGTCGATAAACAGGTTGAGGGCCCGAATGCGTTGTTTCAACCCGGCTTCGATCGTTGCCCATTCGTTCGCCGCCACGATGCGGGGCAGAATATCAAACGGAAAGATCTTTTCGACTCCGTCGGAGCTGCCATACACCGCGAACGTAATGCCCATTCGTAGCAGCGCCCGCTCGGCCATTTCCTGTCGCAGCAACAACTCACCGTCAGGCAACTCCTCGATCCGCTGAAGCAGGATCTGGGCACCTGGTCGAGGCTTGCCGTGTTCATCGATTAGCTCGTCAAAGAAGCCGCCCGTGTCGTAGTTACGGAAGTTGAGCTGACTTTGCTGTTGACTTGCCGCCTGCTGCGACTGTTGCATGAAACCCTCTCGCGCGCGTCGCCGATGGCCACGTTGACCTCGGCTTGGTAAGCAAGGCTCCGCCAACCCTGCCCGAGAACTTTGGATGCTGCGAATTCTACTGTGATTCTCGTTTCTATCACAAGGGCATGATCCGCACGCACGGGCCATGCATGGCAAGCTACATTGGCATGACGTTCACCGCCACGGTCAATTTGTGGCGTCCTCCGCCGACGAACATCCCGCTGATGGGACAAACATCACTGTAGTCACGTCCCCAGGCCACCGTAATGTGATCGACGCCTGGCAGCACGTTGTTCGTTGGATCGACATCAATCCAGCCGAGCGTCCCGCAATACAAGCTCAGCCAGGCATGGGATGCATCGGCACCCACCAGTCGCGGCGCGCCGTCAAGCGGGACGGTGCGGAGGTACCCGCTGACGTAGCGTGCGGCCAATCCGATCGAACGCAAGCAGGCAATTTGCAGGTGTGCCATATCCTGGCAAACGCCGCGGCGATGCTGAAACACCTCCATCACGGGCGTGCTCACGGTCGTCGCCTGGGTATCGTAGACAACATCCGTGTAAATTCGTTTGGTCAATTCGATCAGCGCCTCCAAAATGGGACGCCCTGGCGTAAAGGACTCCGTGGCATAGCGGGCCAGTTCCTGATTGCACTCGACATGGGGCGAGGCAAACGCAAATTGATAGATATCCAGCCCGACACGGGTCCGATTCTGATTGAGCCCGTCGCGAACCTGCTCCCAGGGTGGGGTCGTACCAGGTAGCGGTGAAACCGACGGGTGGATCCGGATGCGGCTAATGGCGGTCACCCGCAAGCTGCGATGGCCGGTGCTGAGCGAGAACTGGTTGACCGTGTTGCCAAAGTAGTCGGTCCGCTTGGTCATTTCCCCAGGTTTTGGATGAACTGCCAAGCGATGGTATTCGCACGTCTGCCCCGCGTCGTTGCGCGGGGCAAGGCGCGTTTCGTTTTGACAGAGCGGCACGTTCGCACTGTACTCGTAGGTTGTGGTATGGGTGACTTTGTACTTCATTTCGGCTAACCATCCGCCAATTGTCGCGGCACGTCCGCATGGATGAGATACTTGTGGCTGATCAGCTCGGATAATCGGGGGAGTTGGAGCTTCAGCCATTGCAGGGTCCGCCCGAGCTTCGAGCGGACGCCTCCGGAAGCGGCATTGTGCAGGGCCGCTGCGTCGATCAACTGCAGTTTCGTCAGTGCGGAGATCGCAATCCGCTGGTCCGTGCCGCGGAGCGGCTGACCCTGATCGCGCGGCAGGGCATCCACGTGGGAGACGATCTGAGCGAGTTGAAACACCAGCGAGCGTGGATTGGTTTCGTCGGTCAGCAACAGATCTAAAACCATGGGTAGTTGCAGATTCGCCAAGTACCGAGACCGGTAGGTCATCGCACTATCGGCGACCTCTAACGCCGCTTCCATGGCGGCCGTTTCGTGGTTGTCGGTTTCGAGCAACAGATCTTGAACCAGAGAAATGGTCTGGAGCGATCGCTCCAGCCGGCGGCCCAGATCGAGGAAGCGCCATCCTTGAGCCCGCGTCATGCTCTCGCTCACCAACCCGCCGAACGCTGCCAGATTGATGATCATCGCGTTGAGCAGTTCCAAGACGTCCCCCAAACCAACCCCGCGACGTCGGGCGAGCGTATCGATCTGCTGCTCCAGCCGCAGGACAATCCGCCAGCTATCGATGGACATGCGATCCCGCACCAACGATGCATTTCCAAACATTCCAGCAACCGTATTGCGAAGGCTACCAGGCTGCTTCACGTCCAAGATCAAGGTCGGCAGGGCATTCTCGATCGCCGGCAACTGGTCTTTGACGCCATCGACGACAAAGCCCGGTTCGATCTGTCCCTGCGCCGCGAGGGTCCGCAGCAGCTCGCCCAATTCCGGCAACGCCGCACGCTCCGATTCTCCGGTCAATCGTAAGAGAATTGGACGCAGGAGACGCGTCGCGCTCTCTGCGCGTTCGATCCGCCTCCCCAGCCAGAACAGATTGTCGGCGACACGGCTTGGCAATTCCGCACTTCCCCGCCGCAATTCGGCCTTGCCATGCGGTTGCAACAGGGTCACGCTGGGCACCGGCCCTTCGGAAAGCACCCAGGCGTCTTTGCTCCCCTCGCCAGCGAGAATCGAGAGGTCAAGTTCGCTGCTGTCTGCCGCAACGCGGACCAGGCCTCCCGGCATCACGCTGAACGAATCCCCCGAAGCAACAATGAAGGCCCGCAGGGCCACGTGCACCGCACGAGGTTCATGACGGGTCCAGACCGGTGCCATCGATCGAACCAGTGATTCCTGGGCGACAAATCGCGCCGGATATTCCGACATCCGACGGGCCAGGGTCGCCGCATCCGCCGCCCGGAGTTCCTCGCGCGGGACCTGGTCGACGCGGCCGACCCGAAAGGCGGAACGCACCGACAGCGAATCAAGATTTTCGCGCACATGATTGCGCGGGCCCTCTTGCCCGCACCACCAAGTGGCAAGATACGGCAGCTCGAGCTCCTCGCCCAAGAGCCTGCGCGACAAACCGGGCAGAAAGGGCATCAGGGCCGGCGACTCCACCAGGGAACTCCCCAACGCGTTGGCGATGACAACGTTGCCCGAACGCTCTGCCCGTAACAGTCCGGAAACCCCCAACCCTGGTTTGCCACGAACCTCAAGCGGGTCGCAGTATTGATCGCTGAGACGACGCAACACGACATCCACTGGCAGCAGACCACCCAGGGTCTTCAACATCACGCGGTTATTCCGCACCGTCAGATCGGCACCTTCCACCAACGTGTAGCCGAGGTAGCGGGCCAGATAAGCGTCCTCGAAGTAACTCGGTCCTTGCGGCCCGTGACTCAGCAACACAATCCGCGGGTTCTCACGATTTGTCTTGGCGAGGTCGCGCAACGTGTCCTGCAGCGCGATAAAAAACGACGCCAGACGCTCGACCTGGCAGTCGTGAATCACCGACGGCAACATTCGCGAGACGGCAATCCTGTTCTCCAGGGCGTACGCCATGCCCAGCGGCGCATCGGTGCGATCACCAACAACCCACCACCGGCCATCGGAAGCCCGGGCGAGATCGACGGCGTATAGGTGCAGGTAACGGTCACCGGGACCATGCTGGCCGTGGAAGGCGCGCGCGAACCCTGGATGCCCGAAGACGAGATCCGGTGGCACGTGCCCGTCCGTCAGCAGCGTTTGTGATCCGTACAGATCGGCGAGAATCGCGTTCATCAGCTTGGCACGCTGCGCCAAGCCGTGGGAGACCTGCTTCCATTCGTCCGCGGAGATGATCAACGGCAGCGCATCCAGATCCCAGGGGCGGACCGCCTCGGAGGGATCTCCGTAGGCGTGATACACCATGCCGTTCTCGCGCACGAATCGTTCAACCTGCGCCCACCGTTGCGAAAGCTCGGCGCGCCCTAAACTGTCGACGGCGCTGATAAAGGGCAAGCAGTGGGGGCGAGGTTCCCCAGTGGGCAGGAACATCTCGTCGTAGGCACCGGCCACCGGGTGATAGCTCCCCAGAAGTCGTTGCGAATCAGAGTCGACAGGTGAGTTCGGTTTCATTTCGGCCGCGACGAGGAACTATGACCTGGAAGCACGTCGAAGATCGAGCGTGAACGGAAAGTCCTTATTTGTTTCGGCGGCTGGAATCTGGCTGGGGCCACCGGTATGTCCCGTCTTAAAGAACCTCGCGGCGCGACGGCCTTCCGCTTCGAACGCATTGACGGGGAACGTCGTATAGTTTCGACCGGCTGGATGTGAAACATGATATTTACATCCGCCAATGCTCCGGCTATTCCAGACATCGAGCAGGTCAAACACCAGCGGAGTGTGGACCGGAATCGTGGGATGTAAGCAACTAGGCGGCTGCCAGGCCCGGTAGCGAATCCCCGCGACGAATTCGCCCTCGCTGCCGGTTGGCTGCAAGGGGACTCGCCTCCCGTTACAGGTAATCAGGTGGCGCGAATCGGTCATCCCGGTGACTTTGACCTGCAATCGTTCGACCGAGGAATCAACGTAGCGCGCCGTCCCACCGCCACCAGGTTCTTCGCCCAGGACATACCACGGTTCAATCGCCTGCCGCAATTCAACTTCC
>JAUIHJ010000451.1 GCA_030432015.1 bacterium | reverse complement strand
CGCAGCTTCTCGGGGAGCGGTTCGCCTCGCTCGATCGTGATTCCACTTGCCGCCTCAAGATCTGCCGCGTCGTCGGTGACGTTCTCCACGATTCCGTCTCGGCTTGCGAGCACACCGGTCCATCCTCGGCGACGGAGCTCGCGCCGGAGCCGCGACATCTCGTCTTTCATCTCGGTGGATCGTAGTGAGGCCTCAAGGACGTCGGGTTGCGAAGCACTCGCTGGGTGCGGCCGTTGTTACCTGGCGGTCGTTGTTACCCGGCGGTATCAGGACTTGACCGCCGGAGCAACCTTGCTGACGTGGCTGTTCGACGGTTCGTCGCCGGCTGGTTGTGCCGCCTCTGAATTCCAGTCCCCGTCGCGGGCGATCGCGATCATCTGGGGAATCATCCGTCGCATCGTCCGGCCACGATGGCTGAGTGCGGCTTTCACGCCGGCGCCCAATTCCGCGAATGTTTGATGGTATTCGACAATCTCAAACAACGGATCGTAGCCGAACCCACCAGCACCGGTCGGCTCGCGGCGAATCCGTCCGTGGCACCTTGATTCGCAATACGCTCGGATGACCCCGTTGGGATCTGACAGTGTTGCGTGACAGACGTAGTATGCGGACCGCCGGTCATCCGGTATCTCCGCCAATTCCTGCAGAAGGCGTGCGTTGTTGGCCTCGTCGGTTGCGTCGGGTGCCGCGAAACGGGCCGAGTAGATCCCGGGTCGGCCGTCCAACGCATCAACGCACAGGCCGCTATCTTCGCCCAAGACCCAAGCATTTAAATGGCGGGCTTGTTGGGTCGCCTTGAGGGCCGCATTTTCGGCAAACGTCTCGCCGGTCTCCTCGACCTCCAACGGGTTCGGGAAGTCCGCCAGGGTGCTGAGGGCAAATCCATGCGGCGCTAACAGCTGCGCCAGTTCCTGCCCTTTCTTTTGATTATGAGTCCCCAATACCAGTCGATGCATATCGGCGCGCCCTGTTGCAGTTCAGACACTCGGTAAAGTTCTGAACATACCAGACGCGGGGGCGCGACGTGAGGGTAGAGGGGGGGCGAACCGGCAGATCGGACCCGCGAGTCCCCCTGCGGAAAGGCCTACTGAAACAGCTTCTTTGCGTAGTCCATGCCGATCGATCGGCGAGGGACGGGCATCGGCAGGGGCTGCACGTCAAAGTTGACGCCATTGAGTCGCCTCGGCTGCAGCCCGATGCCTTGCTGGCCAGGGAGTCGCTGTTTTGTTGCGCCGAATTGCTGCATGACCTGGTGGATGGCCGGGTTGATCTCGACTTGGCCCGTCTCAAGTTCCTCGCCGTCGGTGGCAAAACTCCCGACCGTCACAATGCTCTCGTAGCGATCGTGGAATTCGTAGGCCTCGATCCCTTGTTCACGCAAGGCGACCGTCAGGCGATGTGCCCGATCGGCTGCCAATTCCAACTTGTTGGTGATTTTGCCGTCGCGTTCGATGGCTTCGATTTCACGCGCGTTGGTGGTTTCGTTGCCCTTAAAGGTTGCAACGCGGACGGTGAACGCGCCTGGGTTCTTTAAGAGCCCGTATTCGACGTGCTTGTTCATGCCAATCACGAAATCGTCGAGGCCATCGGGTGCGAAGTACTCTTCCGGCAAGAGGGGGTTGCGGGTCGCAAAGGCGCTTCCCATCGGTCCCTTGTCCCGTTTCATCGGATCGCCATTCATGCGCCGCTGAAAGGCCCGCCATCCGACGAACCGCTGCGTCGATCGCTTGTTCTGCGAAATGTCCAGCACCTGCGGTCGCAGGTACTTGACCTTGTTGAGCGTTTTTTCCAGCTGCGGATCGGTGGTCGATTCGTAGTTGCCGATCAAGACCGCGAACGAATCGTATCGTTCGGCGTTATTGGCATACTTCATTTTCGCGCGTTGGCCGTACTTGTTCAGCGTCAGCCCGTCCAACGTCTCCGTGTAATCGTACGTCTGTTTGTGAATGTATGCCGGCAGGTGCGACTCGCGACGCAGTTCCAGCACGAGATCGTGCGCTTGCTTTTCCGCACCCGGACCCGCGAAACTGGCCGCCAGTATATGCCAGGGACCCTGATCTTCGGTCAGGCGATAGGACTTGCTGGGATCGGTGTCGACGCGTTTGAAAGGAATCAACGACGTCCATGGCGGCGCCGCCATCGCGGGTGCGGTGATCAAGAGAAGGATGAGGGACCGACGTAACGCGAGCAATTTCATCGAGTTCTCCTACCAACGCCGACTCCGCTAGCAATGTCGAAGCCGGTAAACCTGGTTCGAAGGTCCATAACCCAGAGTTGGGCGTCAGGTGACGTGCGGGCGGGAAACTATCAAATCAACTCGGGACACGCCAGAGCGGATTTTTGCAGACCGCCGCGCTCGCGGAGCGTGTCGTGCCGAGGTCGGATGATCGATCGCGGTTCACGATCACCTGGCAGCCTGGAACGCCATCGTCGTTGCCGGGGTGCCGAATTCCAGCTGAACCGGATTATCGCTGTAGCGGATTACCGCGGTGCCGTCACACCAATTCCGCGATCGGCTTGCCGCCTTCGACCATGTAGACCGGTCGACCCGCCTGGTTGACGAATTGCGATCGACGATCCAGTCCCAGAACATGAAACACCGTCGCCATCAAGTCCTGCGGCGAAATCGGGTTCGACTTGGGCACGTCGACTTTTTCGGCCGACTCGCCGACCGTCTGGCCCATGGTGAGTCCACCACCGGCTAACGCCAGCGTCGACAACGGCGCCCAGTGATCGCGTCCAGCATTGCGATTGATCTTGGGCGTTCGGCCAAATTCTCCGGTCACCACCAGCAGAATTTTCTGGTCGACACCGCGCTGACTCATGTCCTCCACCAGGGCGGCAATCGCACGGTCGAGCTGCGGGCCACGACTGTCCATCGACTTCTTGATATTGCCGTGCATATCCCAGCCGCCGTAGCTGATGTTAACGAAGCCACAGCCAGCTTCGCATAAGCGCCGCGCCTGCAGCATCTGCTGCCCCAGCCCCGGTCCATATCGGTCGACAACGCGAGGGTCCTCATACTTCAGGTCGAACGCTTGTTGCGACCGGCTGAGAACAAGGTTGAAAGCCTGCTGTTCGAACGCGTCCAAACCTTCCATCAGCTTGCTGCGATCGACGTTGCGGTTGACGTTGTCAATTCCTTGCAGAAGTTCGCGACGGTTGTCCAAACGCAACTTGTCGACCACCAACGACATGTTTCGCTTGGCTTGGCCACCGGGATCAAACGGGGCGAATGCGGCGCCCAGGAAGGCCGGGCCATCGCTGCCAATGCCGTTGAGCCGCACATAGGTCGGCATCCCCGTCACCGGGTGATTGGCGCCGCGAATCCGTGACACGATCGATCCCATGCCGGGACGGGATGGCAGGCCGCCGTTATCGATTTGACGATTGTCGTAACCGGTCATCACCCAATGCGTGCCGCCACCGTGGCCACTGTTGCTATGGGCAAACGAACGCACGAAGGCCATCTTGTCGGCCACGCCCGCCGTCCTTTCGAAGTTTCCGCCGATCGTGATGCCCGGTACGTTGGTCGTCACCTCGCCGGTCACGCTGCGATATTCCGCCGGGGCGGTCATTTTGGGATCAAATGTCTCGACGTGGGTCGGGCCGCCGCCCAGCCAAACCCAGATCACCGACGTCTCCTTGGTCAACTCGCCAGCCGCGCTTGCCTGAGCTCGTGCTCGCAACAGGTCGGGCAATGCCAGCGACCCCAGACCAAGCGAGCCGACCTTAATGAAGTCGCGACGGCTGGTTCCTTCGCAATTCCCACGCTGCTTTCCAGTCAGAAAACTAAGCATCGCTCGACTCCATTTTCACGTTTGCGGGTTGCCTGTGATCTGCCGGGACGCGCCAGCCGCTAGCAGTCAGGCATAACGCATCCATCGGATTTGATCTAACTTGAGATTCTATCGGCTTTTCGTCGCCGGATGCAAGCCAATTGCCATAAAAACATCGCCTTTTGCGACTTCGCACGGCGCTCGTTGCGCGTCAGCCCCTCATGTTGATTTCGTTGCTTTCAACCTGCAACTTCGCGGCCGACCCCAGAGGGACGCGGCGACGCCCACGACAAGCTCCTTGCGAACGCCTGGATGTGGCGGTTCTTGGCCGCGACGTTTCTTCGCTGCGCAGGGGCGGCAGCCATCCGGCTGTTGTCACTATGGAGTCTGCCCGTCACAATGCCGTGCATGACAGAAGAACTCCCATCGACGCCCCCACGGAAGCGTCAACGCACGACGGTCCCTGATTTTCAGAAAATGAAGGGCGCTGGCCAGAAGATCACGATGTTGACGGCCTATGACTACCCGCTGGCAGCGTTGCTGGATGAAGCCGGGGTCGACGGAATTTTGGTTGGCGACAGCGTGTCGGTCGTCGTCCAGGGCCATGAAAATACGCTTCCTGTAACGCTTGACGAGATCATCTACCACGCGGAGATCGTCGGTCGCGCCGTCGAGCACGCGTTGGTGATTGTCGACATGCCGTTCCCAACCTACCGGCTCGGGGTCCATAAGGCGATCGAAAACGCCGCGCGGATCTTAAAGGAGACACGCTGCCAGGCGGTCAAACTCGAGTGCGGGGCCCAGCAGGCCGACCTGATCAGCGGATTGGTGGACGCCGGGATTCCGGTGATGGCCCATGTGGGGTTAAGCCCGCAGGCGGTGCACCAGCTAGGTGGTTACAAGGTGCAGCGCAACGAAGAGCAACTGCTTGACGACGCACTGACCGCCGAACGGTCAGGAGCATTTGCCGTGTTGATGGAGTGCATCCCATCGGAGATCGCGGCCAAGATCACTGAGACCCTGGCGGTTCCTACGATCGGAATTGGTGCCGGGTCCGCGTGCGATGGACAGGTCCTGGTCACGCATGATGTATTGGGCCTGACCAGCGGCTATGTGCCGCGGTTCGCTCGCCAGTACGCCAACCTCGCTCAGACGATTCGAACTGCGGCAGATGCGTTCTGTGCAGACGTGCGCCAGGGCCGTTTTCCTGAAGACACCGAATCCTACAAGTAGCCGGCATTCGACGCGTCGGTCTGCGCGTTGCCGGTCTGCCGAATGACCGTGGCCGACCAACAACATCCTGTAAGTCATCGGCGGCCGGCCGTCGCCCCGACCTCTCCGCGATCCGCCCGACGCCATCGCTTGCGATCCCCGGTCGGCTTCACCACACACCTTCGAAAGCGAACCCGCTCATGGCAAATCGACTGGCCGACGAATCCAGCCCTTATCTCTTGCAGCACGCCAACAACCCGGTCGACTGGTATCCCTGGGGTCCCGAGGCGTTGGAGCTTTCCCGCCAGACCGATAAGCCGATCTTTCTATCGATCGGTTATTCCGCCTGCCACTGGTGTCACGTCATGGAGCACGAGAGTTTCGAGAACGCGACCATCGCGGCCCGGATGAACGAACTGTTCATCTGTGTGAAGGTGGATCGCGAGGAACGGCCCGACCTCGATCAGATCTACATGAACGCGGTGCAATTGTTGACCGGCCGCGGAGGCTGGCCCATGTCGATGTTTCTGACGCCCGACTTGGAGCCCTTCTACGGCGGCACCTATTGGCCGCCGGAGCCGCGCCAGGGGATGCCGGGGTTCGCACAGGTCCTCGCCGGAGTTGCCGAGGCGTGGGCGAACCGCCGCGAGGCGGCCGTCGAACAGGCGGGGAAATTGACTACCCACCTCCGCGAGTTTGCTGCCACGGCCAGCGAGACCAGCGCGGCCACAATCACCGAGGAATTGCTGGACGCGGCAGTTACCGAACTTGAACGGGTCTTCGACTTCACGCACGGTGGCTTCGGGCGGGCCCCGAAATTTCCGCATCCCATGGACTTGCAACTGCTGCTGCGGGTGTGGGCTCAGGGGGCGAGTCAACGTGGACGCGACGCGACGCACCGCGAGCAACTGCTCAAGATGGTCACGCTGAACCTGGACAAGATGGCGCACGGTGGAATCTACGACCATCTTGGTGGGGGCTTTGCGCGTTATTCGGTCGACGAACGATGGCTGGTTCCCCATTTCGAAAAAATGCTCTACGACAATGCGCTGCTGACCGGTGCTTACCTTGATGGTTATCTGGCAACCGGTAACGAATATTATGCCGACGTGGCACGCGAGACCATCGAATATGTGTTGCGTGACATGACCGACGAAGAGGGGGGATTCTACAGTACCGAAGATGCCGATAGCGAAGGCGTCGAAGGGAAATTCTATGTCTGGACCCCCGCGGAGATTCGCGACATTCTCGGCCCTGCACGGGCGGAACGATTTTGTGATGTCTACGATGTCACCGAAGTCGGTAATTTCGAGGGCCAGAACATTCTCAACTTGCCTCGAACGATCGTGCAGGCAGCTCAGCTTCGCGACTGGGATCTGGCGGACCTCAAGGCGGAATTGGCCGAGTCTAAGGCAGGGCTGTTTGCCGCACGTCGGCAACGCATCCATCCGGACAAGGACGATAAGATCCTCGTCAGCTGGAATGGGTTGATGATTGACGCATTGGCCAGGGCCTCCGGAGTGCTGGACGCCCCGCAGTATTTGGACGCCGCAGCCCGCGCAGCAACGTTCCTGCTGCGGGAACTTCGTGATGACCACGGTCGCCTGCTGCATTGCTGGAGGCACGGCAAAGCCAAGCTGGCTGCGTATCTGGACGACTACGCATATTTGACCAACGCGTTGGTGACGTTGTACGAGTTCAGTTTCGACGAAGCTTGGATCGACCATGCCGTGTCGCTGGCCGATGTGATGCTGGCTCACTTTGCTGATTCCGTTCAGGGCGGTTTCTTCTTTACGGCCGACGACCATGAAACCTTGATCACGCGCAACAAGGACCTGCACGACAGCAGTGTCCCCAGCGGCAACTCGTTGGCGGCGACGGCCCTGTTGCGTCTGGGCAAGCTGTGTGGCCGGGCCGAGTTCGTCGACGCGGCCCGCGGCACGTTGGAAAT
>JAUIHJ010000450.1 GCA_030432015.1 bacterium | reverse complement strand
GCTGGGGCGACTGGCCTTCGTCGACCATTTCGGTGTTGTCGTCGAGGCACTGCATACGATGCTCACCATGACCATGGCGCATGATTCCCTTGCGTCGTCCAGCCAAAGTACCGGAATTCGGTTCACTGCCGGACCTCCACGCGTTTACGTCGTGGGCTCGACCACCGGAGGAACGGGCAGCGGGATCGTGCTCGACCTCGGATACACGTTGCGCACGTTGCTCGGCAAGATGAACGTGGCCGACGAGCATCTGTGTGGGATCTTGGCGTGCGCGATACCCTCGCGGGCCAAGGCACGGGATCTGGCGGTCGCCAACACCGTGGCGCTGTTGGGCGAACTGAAGCAGTTCACGGCCGACCGTTTTCCCGGTGAACCGGCGTGCGACTTACCAGCGTTCGACGCCCAAGCGCCCTTTACCAATACGTACTTCGTGCACCAGCCTGAATTGTCCGACGATGCTGCCATGCAAGCGTCGGTTAACGATGTCTCGGAGTATCTGCTCGCTAACGCCGTTGCTCCGGCCGCCACGTTTTTTGATCGTTGCCGGCAGTCCGCTGCGACGCCGCGAATGTCGAGCCCCGTGTTGACAAGATCGTTTGGCATCGACCGGATGCCCTGCCAAACGAACCACAGCATCGCCGTCGCCACAGACCGTGTCGTACACTGCTTGCTTGCTCGGTGGTCCGACGAGAGCAATGACGGGCAACGGCTACCCGACAAGGCAACGCGCGGATTGGCCGAAAAGGCAAACGGACTGGCCGCGAAGTTTGCAGAACTGTTCGGATTGGACGACACAAGTCTCGTGGACGAGGTAATGGCCAGAATCGGCCAGGAAATCGGCCAGGATCCGCTGCAGTACATTCGCCAGTCAGCCCATGACGTTTGGGGACGGTCGGCAACAAGCCGTGCACCGCAGCGCCGTGATGCCGTAATCCGGTTCGCCGATCGGCTTGTCGAGACCCCGCGCGAGGCGGCCGCGACGAACCTGGCGACGTCGTTTGCCGGGTTGCTCGATCTGGCGTTTGCTGCCAAACGCCAGCAGATCCAGACGGCGATGCGCGACTGGCTGGCCAAGCTGGTCGATACGCCTGGATTACGATTTCCGGGCGCACGGTTTACCTCGGCTTGGTTGGTCTGTCACTTTGAAGGGCTCGAGCAATCCGCTGCCACGGCCCACGATCGCTGGGCGGCAGAGGTCGATCGGTTGAGAACGCAATGTGCCGACATCCAGCCGCCATCGCTCGATTCGGCAGTGCCGTCAGAAACTGCGGCCCCGGCGACGACCGCATTACCAACTCTGGTTGAGTATGCATTGGCGAGGTTGCAGGCGGCGAGCTACCAACGCACACTCGCTGTCTGGCAGGAAATGCGAACCGAGGCCCAGTCTTGCCAGCGCCGCATACAGGGCCTCTTGCAGAGCATGAAGCAATTCGCCGACGAGAAATCGCAAGTGAGGGGCGGTCGTCTGCAGGAATCGAATCTGGCGTACCCGGCAGGCGCTCCGTCGGATCGATACCAACGTGATCTGTCGCAACTCGTCGCCACGCTGGATTGCGAGTTGGCAGGAACGTCAATGGGGCACCTGCTGTTCTTAGCGGAGTCGGCGGCAGAACGCAGCGAGACCCACCAGCGGCTGGTGCAGATCGTTTGTCAGCAATCGCAGTCCGTGGTGCGCCGTCATTTCCGGGAGGCCGGCCCATCCGAATCACCTGGCGAGTCAAGCGGAGTTGCCGAGGGGTTTGCCGCGTGCGTGGACCGCGCGGTTCCACCGCTGATTTCACTCGGTGGTGCCCGCCGCACGCTGGTCACCGTGCCTGGCGGAAGCGAATTCGAGGCGGCATCCCTCAGCGAAGATGCCCGTCTCGCGTCAGAGTCGGTGACGATCCTCACCGAGGGCGATGGTGAGGTTCGCGTATGCTTTGAGATCGAACAGATTCCGCTGGATAACATCGCGGCGTCGCTGATACGAAATCGGACCGATTACTTGGAGCTTGCGGCTCGATTGCACACTCGCATTGACGTCGACTGGCGGTCGTTCGACTCGCTGTCCAAGCCGAGCGAATCGGCGCCGGTGTCGTGAACCTGCTGCGCGGCGGACTGATGGCTCTCGCCGCCGATGAAATGCCAACGTTCCCGGCAAGCCGCGTTTGCGAGGTCGCGAATTCGTGGCGATCGTGTGCGACAACTGCGGAGGGTCGCGGAGCGAACGTGGGATTGCTTGCTTCGGCTCGCAGAGACTGATAGCCTTGAGTCGGTCGTGGCCTTGCTCCGACTGCCGACCTGCCAGTTTCATTCCCTTTCATGAAATCCGCCATGACGATCGGTCGACATGTTGCTCAACTTCCTGCGTGTTTCGCCGCCCTGATCATCGCGGCCGACGTCATCGTGCCAGCGGCCTCTGCGCGGGATGTCAATTTTGATCGTGATATCCGACCGATCCTTGCTGATGCGTGTTTCAAATGTCACGGCCCCGACGAGGCACAACGGGAAGCCGATTTGCGCCTGGATATTGAGGCGGGGGCGTTTGCCGAGCGGAGCGGGCACGCCGCGATCATCCGAGGCCAACCGGAGTCGAGTCAATTATGGAGGCGGATCACCAGCGAGGATCCAGATCAGCGAATGCCGCCCCCCGAGTCCGGTCGAACGCTGACACCTCCACAGATCGAATTGATTCGTCAGTGGATCGAACAGGGAGCGGCCTGGCAAAGGCATTGGGCGTTTGTGCCGCCGGTGCGACCTGCCATGCCTCCCGTAGCCAATCCGGCATGGCCGAGAAATGCGGTCGATTCGTTTGTGCTGGCGCGGCTGGATGCTGCCGGGATCACGCCAGCGGTCGAAGCGGACCGGTCAACGTTGATTCGCCGTGTGACGCTCGACCTGACCGGCGTGCCGCCGACACCCGCCGCGGTTGATGCGTTCCTCGCTGACCGATCGCCCCGCGCCTACGAGAGCCTCGTCGACCGCCTGCTGCAGTCGCCTGAGTTTGGCGAGCGGATGGCGGTGGTGTGGCTGGACGCGGCCCGCTATGCGGATACGAGTGGCTATCAGAACGACGGACCGCGCGACATGTGGCGGTGGCGCGATTGGGTGATTGACGCGTACAACCGTGGACTGCCGTTTGATCAATTCACCGTCGAGCAACTTGCCGGGGACTTGCTGCCAACTCCGACCCTGGAACAGCGGATCGCCACCGGATTCAATCGCAACCACCGAGGGAACGCGGAAGGGGGCGTGATCCCGGAAGAGTTTCAAGTCGAATACGTCGTCGATCGGGTCGAAACGACGGGGACGGTCTGGCTGGGCCTGACCGTCGGTTGCTGCCGCTGCCACGATCACAAATTCGACCCGATTTCGCAGCGCGAGTTCTACCAGATGTTTTCGTTCTTTAACAATGTTCCCGAATCGGGACGCGCCATCAAGGAAGGCAACTCACCCCCCCTGGTGATCGCCCCGACAACGGAACAGCAGCGCATGCTGGCAGAACTTGACCGCCAGTTGCAACTGGCGGAGCGCAAGTTCGTCGGGCTGCGGGATGCGCTCTACACGGCCCAGTGCGAGTGGGAAGCGACACCGCGTCTGGAGTCCATCGACGACCAGTGGTCGATCACGGACGGCCTGGTCGCCCACTATGGCTTTGAGCATGACGTCGCCAAGGCCGCGGCGTCATCCGATGATGGACCGCGTGATGATGCGGTCGCGTCGCCTCCTCGTGGCCGCGACTATCAAGTGATCGGCGGCGCGTCGTCCTATGTCCCCGGTCGCGTCGGCAACGCGTTGCAACTCGACGGGCACCAGTTGGTGGACGCGGATGATGTCGCGAATTTTGGCTACTTTGACAAGTTTACAGTGACGGCCTGGATTCGTCCCGATGAGAATCGGCGCGGGACCATCGTGTCTCGTATGACGGACGCCGAACAGGCAGATGGTTATTACGTGCAGTTACACAATGGGCATCTTCAGGTCAATCTTGTCAAACGCTGGCTGGATGACTGTGTGCGGGTGGAGACCGTGGCCACCATTGATCCTGACGCCTGGACCCATATTGCGGTGACGTATGATGGATCGCGCGTGGCGGCAGGAATTGCGGTCTATCTGAACGGTCAACGTGTGCGGCTGCAGACGAACTATGACTTCATCAATCAATCGTTTGCTTCCGCGGAGCCATTGCGAATTGGCGGCGGCGGTGGTCCGGCGGGACGGTTTGTCGGCTTGATCGACGACGTACGCCTGTACGATCGTCGTCTGACGGCAGACCAGATTTCCACGTTGTCGGTCGCCGATCCGATCTCCCAGATTCTCGCGACACCTGCCTCAGAACGGTCCACCTCCCAGGCGACAAAACTGTCAACGTACTACCTGGCTCGGTTTGCCCCGCCTGCGATTCGACAAGCACACCAAGATCTGACGGATCTACGCCGGCGCCGTGAAGAATTCGTCGCGAGCCTGCCGACCGTGATGGTCATGTCAGAGTTGGAGGAGCCGCGCCGAACGCACGTTTTGTTACGCGGTGAGTACGATAAGCCAGGGGCAGAGGTCGCTCCGGGAGTTCCCGGTGTGCTGCCGCCACTTCCAGCCTCGGACATTCACGATCGCCACAGTCTGGCACGTTGGATCGTTGATCCTCGCCATCCGCTAACGGCCCGCGTGGCGGTCAATCGATATTGGCAAATGTATTTCGGTACCGGTTTGGTGAAGACCGTGGAGGATTTCGGGACACAAGGCGAGCGACCGAGCCACCCCAAGCTGTTGGATTGGCTGGCGACCGAATTCGTGCGATCGGGGTGGGATGTGAAGTCCATGCAACGCTTGCTGGTGACCAGCGCCACGTATCGGCAGTCATCTCGGGTGACGCCGGAATTGATCGCGCGTGATCCGGACAATCGATGGCTCGCCCGGGGAGCTCGGTTCCGGCTGCCTGCGGAAGTCGTCCGCGATCAAGCATTGGCGGCCGGTGACATGTTGGTCGGCCGCATCGGCGGGCCCTCGGTCAAGCCCTATCAGCCTGCGGATCTATGGAAGGACATCGCGTCCGATAGCGAGTATGTGCAGAGCCAGGGTGCGGACCTCTATCGGCGTAGCATGTACACGTATTGGAAGCGGACGGTGGTACCGCCGGCAATGGCGGTCTTCGATGGGGCAGGGCGGGAGATGTGCCAGGTCCGAGGTGAGCGGACCAACACGCCACTCCAATCACTAACGCTCTTGAACGATGTGACGTTCATCGAAGCCGCCCGTTTCATCGCGCAACGCGCGATCGACGAAGCGACATCGCCGGCGGAGCGTTTGCAACGTATGTATCGGCGAGTCCTGGTCGCGGCACCCAGCGACGCGCAGCTCGAAATCCTGGTCCGCGGTTTCCAGCGGCAATTGCTGGAGTTTCGCGCACATCCCGAGGCTGCGGCGCATTGGCTGTCTGCAGGGGATTCCGCTCCTTCGAGCGACGTCCCGCCGGCGGAACTGGCTGCATACTCCACGATGGCCAGTTTGCTGCTGAATCTTGATGCGACGGTCATGCACCAATAACACGACGAAGTCGGCGACCGCTGACTTCATAACCGCCATTGCTCCATGGCAGAGATCCACGTTGCACATGCGCTGCCGAGCGTCGCAACGACATTCATGACAGGCGGGCGATAAAAAAAGGCGAGCTGCACGAATGCAACTCGCCTGCTTTCTCACCACGTTTACGTGGCGCAGCTATTTCTTCTTGGAGACGCCAAGTTCATCGAGTTTGGCGGCGATGTCCGCGCCGTGTGAACCGGTCTTCACGGTCTTGTCGATGTGGGCAATCCTGCCGCGTTCGTCAATGAAGAACGTCCATCTTTCGGGGACCGGACGTCCTGCATGGACCACGCCGTAGGCTGTAGCCGCCTGCTTGTCCGGATCGCTCAGGATCGGGTAGTCCAGCTTGAGCTCGGACGCATACATTGTGTTGGTTGCGACCGTGTCACAGCTGGCAGTGAAATAGGCGACGTCGTACTTGTCGAGCCCAGAGCCTTCGGACGCGGCGATATTGAACTTCCTGCCGCCGGGAGAAACTGCAACGAAAGGTGTGTCAATGGCGCCGGCACGCAGCGCGCTACATTGTTTCGTTCAACCGCCGGTAAACGCTTTGGGGAACCAAGCCAGAACGACCGACTGCTTGCCTTTGAAATCGGCAAGTGAGTAGGTCTTCCCATCACTGCCCACGAGCTTAAAGCCCGGGGCGACGTCGCCAACGTTCAGCTCGGCGCGGGCCAGACCCGCCAAAGCAAGCGTTGCGATCAAAGCCGAGCCGAGAGCTCGAAGTGGAACGATTGTCATTGCGTTTCAATCTCCTGTTTGGGAATGCAGGGACGCACTCCGCTGGTGAGCCCTAGGTTACCACACACGGGTAGCGTCGTCGAATTGATTTCTGACGATCTCAGGGCCGGCGCGTATTTCAATCGGCGAGGTTTGTAACCTGTGGCATCCGTCGTGTCGATGCGTCAGTGAGTCGCTGCGCGGCTCTTGAGCAGCCAGGCCACAACTCCCTGAGGTGGGCACTTCAAGCTACGACCTGACCTGCCAGCGGCACGAGCGAAAAGCGTAATTACGAGACGCGTCAGCGAAGAAGCAACGACGAGAAATCGAATTCAACATCACGGAACCCCTCACTTACATGACTTGCATTGCGAGTTTCAGTCTCGCAAGAGGCACAACTTCAAATCGAATGGGGCGACTGGCTTTCGAGGCGCAACTTTAGAAGTCTAGAACTTTAGACCTGACGCATCGGGCTCTCACGTTCGATGAGTGTCGCAGTGGCAGAACCACACGGGTCTGCTGACCGTCGCCACGTCGGGCCAGGGCGGCCTGGGTGCGCGGGGGGCAACGGCTGGCACCCATGCCATGCGTGGCGCTCTTGGGGTACGATACGCGGTTGCCGCATGTCGAAACAGTCGATGTCGAAACAGTCGCCAACTCCGCAGGGATGTGATGCGCATCTTGATC
>JAUIHJ010000449.1 GCA_030432015.1 bacterium | reverse complement strand
TTCATAATCGTTCGGCCCAGTGTGCAACGGCCCAGATCAAACCGCCCAGCTGCACCGAGATGGCACCACGCTGGCCAGCCGCCCGTCCTCGCACCAGGAGAAATCTGCTATGACTCGCTGCCTGACACACGTCGTTGCAGTTTCCGTGCTTGCCCTGACGCTGGTCGTGTTGCCTACTTTCGCCGGTGCGCAGGCGAAGTCTTCTGAGAAATTTCCCAACGTGCTGTTCTTGCTGAGCGATGATCAGCGTCCCGACACCATTGCGGCGTTGGGGAACCAGGTCATCAAGACGCCGCATCTTGACGCCCTCGTCCGGCGCGGTACCACCTTTACCCAGGCCGTCTGTGCCAACCCCATCTGCACCCCCAGTCGCGGCGAGATGCTCTCCGGGTGCAGCGGGTTTCGCAGTGGAGTTGTCGACTTTGGCGGCCAACTCGATCCGGCCTTAGTGCTCTGGCCGATGGCAATGAGAACCGCTGGATACGCGACCACCTACGTCGGCAAATGGCACAATGATGGCCGGCCGGTACAACGCGGATTCGACCGCACCAACGGTCTGTTTCGAGGCGGGGGCGGGAAATTCTGGAAAGACCAGACCGATTGGAAAGGCAGTCCCATTACGGGGTACCGCGGCTGGGTCTTTCAAGACGACGCAGGTCAGCTCTTTCCCGAACGGGGCGTCGGCCTGACTTCGAATATCAGTGGCCTGTTCGCCGACGCGGCGATCGACGTCATTCGGCACCCCACCGACCAGCCGTGGTTCCTCCAGGTCTCTTTCACGGCGCCCCACGATCCGCTGATCATGCCGCCCGGTTTTGAGAATGTGTACGGCAGCGAGCAGATCCCCTTGCCCCCCAACTTCCTGCCCCAACATCCATTCGATCATGGGAACCTGCGCGGTCGCGACGAAATGTTGTTACCGTTTCCTCGCACGCCAGAACTGGTCCGCGATGTGTTGCGGATGTACTACGCCGTCATCTCACACATGGACCAGCAGATCGGCAGGATTCTGAACGCCTTGGAACAAACCGGCCAGGCAGACAATACCATCGTGATCTTTTCCAGCGATCACGGCCTGGGGGTCGGGAGCCATGGGATACGCGGCAAGCAGAATATGTACGAACATACCGCGGGAGTCCCTTTGATCTTCGCCGGGCCAGGGATCCCCAGTGGCGTCCGCAGCACTGCGCAGGTCTATCTGCGTGAACTTTATCCGACAACGTGCGAACTGGTCGGCATACCGATTCCCGACACCGTCGAAGGGGTCAGTTTCGCGCCGGTGATTCGTGGCGAGGCGGCGTCGACGCACGACCAGGTTTTCTGCTACTTTCGCGACGTGCAGCGCATGCTGCGCACCGATCGTTGGAAGCTGATTCACTACCCCAAAGTCGACCGCTGGCAGTTGTTTGACCGGGCTGCCGATCCCGACGAGCTGAAGAACCTCGCTGACGACGCCGCACACGCGGAAATCCTCACCACGCTTCGAGAACAGCTTGCCGAGTTGCAGCGGTCGCACGGGGATCCGCTCGTGAAATCACTTGAGTGACCGCAAATAGGCGATCAGATCGCGCAACTGTTCCGGTTGCATGGTTCGTTCCAAGCCGCCCGGCATGATCGAGATGCCGTTGGGGCGCATCTCTTCAACCGCATCGTGCATGACCCGGACTTCGGCCTGGTCGGTCGTCCGCACAAAAACCGCCTGGGCGGTCTCGCGTGTGATCAGCCCGGAGACCACTTTGCCGTCCGTTGTCACCAGCGAGTACCCTTCAAAGCCACGTGCGAGCGACGCGTTGGGAAACACGATCGCTTCGAGCAGATCGCGAGCGTCCCTGCGGGCGCCAATCGTCGACAGATCCGGACCGACCTGTCCACCTTCACCCGCCACGCGGTGGCAGGTTACGCAGGCTGCCTGTCGGCCCTGAAAAACCAGCTTGCCACGTGCTGGATCGCCGCCCGCCATGTCCTGCTGTAATTCACGCAGGCGTTCGGCCTGCGCGGCGGTCGTCGCCTGCAGCTTTTCCAGCAAGGGCTTTACGGCGGCAGGCGTCGTTCCAGCCTGCGAATCAAAGAGATCGCGAATTCGCGCCGCCGAGACGCTTGGCAGGCCCGGAGATTTCAACAACGCAACGGCCAAAGTCTGGCTGGCTGGTGTCCGGTTGCCCTGCTGCTCGAATGCGCTCAGCAAGGCAGGCAATTCCAACCCGCCCGCCGCGCCGATTCGTTCGGCAACCTCATCAAGCTGGGCTGCCGTCAAACTTGCGCCGCCGATGCACCGCGCTGCCGCCAACCGACGTAGCGGCGGTGCGTCTCGGTGCAATTGGTCGGTCAGCAGCCGAAACTGATCGTCGGTCAACGGTGCACCGTGCCGCGACAAGACAGCGATGGCCGCGATGCGCAAATCGATTGGCCGGGATGAGGCCGTTGCGATCTTGCGCAATGGTGCTTCTGCATCTTTCAGCCCCGTTGCCGCAATCGCCTTAACTGCCTGCTCGACCAACAGCGCGTCTTCCGCCGCCAACGCCTCGCGAAGCTGGGTCGTCCAGGCGGCAGGCAGCTCGGTCAGCGTCGTCTGCGCGAGCACCTCCAAGACTTGGCGTTTCCGAGCGACCGGAGTGGCTTCGTCAGCGAGCGATGTGGCAACCAATTGTTGGACCGCGGGGTTCTTCTCAAAGGCCAGCAGTGAACCGCTCAGGATCGCGGCTTCGCCGGCGGATAGGTCAGATCGCTGCAACATGCGTGCGGCCACGGCAACCATTTCGTCGCCCCAGGCGGGATGTCGAGCGACAATTTCTAGCGCTGCGTTGCGTAACTCCAGGTCATCAGTCTCCAGCAGGCCGGCCACCATTTCTCGCGTCAATGGCTGGCTGTTCATCTGATCCAAGGCGATCAGCGCGGCGCGACGCACACGCGGGGTGTCGCTGGCGAGCCCCGGAGTTGTTGCCGCCGCGTCACCGATCTCAATGAGTGCATAGATCAGAGCGTGCTCCTCCACGCGATGCACCTGGCTCCGCAACGCATCCAACAGCATCGGGACGGCCGCTGCGGATCCGATGCGGCTCAATGCCGTGGCCGCTTCGCGGCGAACCGCTGCCTCGTCATCGCCGAGGAGCCTACCAAGCGGCATGACGCCAGCTTCGTCACGCAGGATTCCCAAGGCCATCGCGGACGCTTGGCGAACCTCGGGCGTCGCGTGAGTTAGTTGCTCCCGTAATACCTCGGCGGCCGACGGACTGCCGATGCGACCCAGGCCCCAAACCGCCGACAGCCGCGGGTCTGCGGTTGCTTCGCTCGTGTTGCCATTCGATAACCACGATTGGAATTCCTTGATGCTCGTATCCCCGCGTCGCACAAATTCCGTCAATGCACGATCGCGAACAACGGGGCGGCCGCCTTGAATTAGTGCTGCCAACTGTTGCGTATCCTGTTCTTCCCAAACCAAGTCCGTGCGGTAAGGATTGGTTGCACGGGGTTCGCCGTCCCGGCGAATACGGTAGATCGCACCCAGGACATTCGGTTTGGCGATCTGCGACGTCGGGCAGCCGATCCGGAACCAGCCGCCGGTATCGATCACCAGCAGACTGCCGTCGGCATCCTCCAGGACGTCGGTTGGGTGGAAGTCGGCGTTGGACGACGTGAGGAACTCAGTGGACACGGCCGCAAACGTTGGGCCGTCACGACGCAACTGGACGCGGTTCACCTTGTGCGTGTTGAACTCGGTCACCAGCAGGTTATCTCGAAATGTCTCACCCAACAGTGTGCCGCGATAACGGGTCATGCCGGAGACGGCCACGTGCCCGAAGTTGTGCACCGGTGGCAATAGTTCGCCCGTCTGACGAAACTCGGCTGTCACCTTGGGCTGATCGTGACGCGGATAGACACCACCGTGCATCCAATGCACCAGGCAGTCACCTCGTTGACGAAACATGATGTTGACGGTCCCGAGCATTTCGCCGGTCGGCAGGAAGTCGATTTCGACCGGATTGTCCATGCCGCCGCCGCAATGAATTTGCACGTCGCTGCCGTCGGGCCGGCAGGAAAAGATCCGCGCGGCCTTGCCGGCACTGGTGATCTGGCCGGCGTCGTTTCGGAATTCGTGACCATGCCGCCCTTCGCACCAGTAGATGCGGCCGCAGGGGCCCAGGAAGCAACCATGCACATCTGCAGCGTTTCCGGTGTAGCCAAAGTCAGAGACGATCTTGTTCCGCACATCGGCAACCCCGTCGTCGTCGGTGTCTTCGAAACGCCAGACGGCGCCCGACGAGGCGACGAACAGTGCACCCTCGTGCCACAACGCGCCCATTGGAAAGGTCATCTTGTCCGCGAAGATGGTGCTCTTATCGAACACCCCATCGTGGTCGGTGTCCTCGAGCATCCGCACAAAATTGGGAAGCTTCTCTTCCAAATCGGGGCGACGGAGGTTCTCGCCAGCAGCTTCGGCCACGAACAGGCGACCGCGATCGTCAAATCCGGCCATCATCGGATGCTGGACCAAGGGTGGGGCAGCGGCCAATTCAACCGTGTATCCGGGAGGGACGGTCAGCGTCGGAGCACGGAACGGTTCATCCGCCCGGGCCGACAACGGCAGCAAGGCGGTTGCCGCGACAACGATTTGCAACCGGAGTGAGAAAGGTAACGACAGCCGTTTCATCGGAAGCTCCCTGGAGACAGAACCGACGCGCCGTCGGCGGTGGGAAAACGTGGCTAATGCATCCGTCAGCGAGTTCTCCAGTGTGCGGCATCCACCTGCGATGGTCAAGCAAGATCGGGGCCGGAGCATCATGCATCCGGTTCGCGGACCAGCCGGGCGTATTCATCGCGTTTGACGGCCGCCACCGGCCGTGTGAAGCGGCTCACCAGGACGAATACGGGTACGTTCCAGAGCAAGCCCCAGGCAGTCGAGTCCATCGGAACCGCGCGCTTGAACCCTTGAATCACCGCCACGACGGGTTCCCACATCGTGCCGGTCGCGGTATCGGCCAGCGGGTCGAACATCCCACCAAAAAAGAATGCGCCCACCAGGCCCGCTGCCAGCCCACAGGCTGCACCGGCGGCTGTGCCACGACGCAGAAACAGCATATCGATCGTCAACGGCAAGAGCTGGCAACTAAAACCAATGGCAACCAAACCCAGCAACGCGATCATCCGCATGACGTCGAAGCTGGAACTGGCGGACTGCGAAGAGTAACTACGGAGGACCATTACCAGCGCCACCAATGTCGTGAGGACGATGACCGCGCGTCCGACCCACAAACGTTCGCGTTGCGTCGACTGTGGCCGCAGAAAACGATCGTAGACGTCTCGTACCGTGAGCGCGCTCAATGCGTGTAAGTTGCTGTCCGCGGTGCTCATCGATGCCGCCATGATCGCCACGATCACTAACGACGCCACGATGGTACCCACGGTGGCACCCAGCATGATCGGCAATTGGCCGCGTAGCACCACAATCAGGATCCGGTCGGGCTGCTCGACCAGCGGATGCGCCAGGGCATCGGCCCCTTCACCGACCAACGGAAACAAAGACTGCCCGCCCAGCCCCACCAGCATCACCCCCAGCAGGAAGCAGGGCGGCAGCACGATCGCAAATAACAGAGCGCTCCGCTTGAGCGACTTGGAACTGGCGGCCGAATAGAATCGCATCCACTGCGCCGGCTGGACCAGTGATCCTACCGAGGCAAACATCACGATCGTCAGCATCTTGGACCAGGGAAAGGAATTCGTTGGGCCAGGCGATGTCAATGAACTTGCCGGAAGCTCCGCGACCGCCGCGCCAAATCCACGCACTCCGCCGAAGGCTGAAATGACTGCCAGTCCGCCCAGCAGCATGCCGCCAATCAGCAACACACCCTGCAACGCGTCGGTCCAGGCCACACTCCGCATTCCACCGATCATGATGTAGGTCATCGTAATCAACGACAGCACGACCGCGCCCACTTGGAAGGCATCAAACGTACCGAAGGGGCCAAGGGCAAGCTGTTGGCCTTTGAACATCACGGCTGAGATTTCCCCTCCCGCCTTGATTTGAATCATCACGTAGGGAATCGCGTACAGGTAACCGGCCAAGGCGACCAACAATCGCAATGTCACTGGGCTATCGTAGTAGTCCGAGATCATGTCAGCTGGCGTGACGAAGTGTTTGGCTTGACCAACCCGGCGGATCCTCGCCCCCAACAGGTAAACGGTTGCACCCGCCAACGGTACGTTGAGGGCAAACAGCGCGAAGACAACGCCATGTCGGTAGACCGCACCGGGAGCGCCCAGGAATGCGAATGCACTGAAGAATGTGGCGATGATCGTCAACGAGGTCACGAACCAACCTTGACTTCGCCCTGCCAGGTAGTAGTCCTCTTCGCTGGGCGTGCTGCGTAGGTATCCCACCACGCCCAGGCCCAACAGGACCAGCAAGTACAGGGCGGCAATGACAATGGCGACCCCTTCGAAGTTTGGTCCGTTCGCCATGCTATGTTGATGCCTCGTCGTTGGTCTGCCAAACCAGCAGGTAGGCCGTGACCACAACAATGATCTCGACCGTACACCAGAGCATGCCCCATACGTAGAGACGCGGCAACCCAAACCATGTGCTCGGCTGATTGACAAGCAAGATTCCGGGGCCCGCCCCCAGCAGCATGGCCACCGCGAACACCGCCGCCAAAATCCAGCCAAGCCTCCTCCGAGCTGTCGGGGCGTCAGTCACGGCGGTCCTCCTATGGTGTACGGTTTGTTCGGTCGCGGAGAAATACTGGCTCGGGTCAGCTTGAAGACGCGTTGGGCCGAGTGTCGACCGTGTTGGAGTTATCCGGCGGCGGTACGGTGTGTGGCGAGTTCGTTAGTCAATCGGCTCGGAGGTCGCGTACGACCCCAGGACATTCAAACGCACCGTTCGCCGCTCCAGTGCAACCAGCGCCTTCTTAAACTTCGCGTCGTCTTCATGGCCTTGGGATTCAACGAAGAACAGATATTCGTTCGGGCTCCCC
>JAUIHJ010000448.1 GCA_030432015.1 bacterium | reverse complement strand
CTGGGAAACGCGGACCAAGGACGTTTGTTACACGGTCTGCCGCCCCGTCTGGCAGACGTACACCAAGGACATCTGCTACACGGTCTGCAAGCCGGTTTGGGAGACGCGAACCAAGGACGTTTGCTATACGGTTTGCAAGCCGGTCTGGGAAACGTGCACCAAGGACATCTGCTACACCGTCTGCAAGCCGGTTTGGGAAACCAAGACCCGCACCGTTTGCTACACGGTTCGCAAGCCGGTCTACGAGACGTGCTACCGGACGGTTTGCCGCACGATCTGCAAGCCAATTCACTACACCAAGGAAGTCCAGGTCTGCTCGGGACGTTGGAACACCGAAGTCATCGAGTGCCCTGGCCCGGTCGTGCAGAAGTGCGTCCAGGAGCCTGGCTGCTGGACATGGGATCCTTGCCTGTGCCGCTGCGTCTATGTGCCCGGCGAATCACGCCTGGTCGAAGTGCAGTGCCCGCCGCGGACGATCTGCAAGAAGACGTGGATTCCTGAGGTGTCGACCAAGACGATTAACTGCGTTCGTTACGAGCGTGAAACGGTGTCGGAGCAAGTGCCCTACACGACGTGCCGTTACATTTGCGAACCCAAAACCAAGACGTGCACCTATCGGGTTTGCCGCATGGTCCCCGAGCAGTGCGTGAAGACGGTCACCTATCGCAAATGCCACATGGTTCGTGAGAATGTCGTCAAGACTTGCTCGTACAAGGTTTGCCGAATGGTGCCTGAGAAGCAGGTCAAGACGGTAACGTACAAGCGGTGCCACATGGTTCCGGAAAAGGTCACCAAGACGCAAACCTACAAGGTGTGCCACATGGTGCCCGAGAAAGTCACCAAGACGTGCACCTACCGGGTGTGCCGAATGGTGAGCGAGTGCGTCACTAAGCAGGTCCCGTACACGGTCTGCAGTTATGACAAGCAAGTGGTGACCAAACAGGTGCCGTACACCGTTTGCAAGCCTGTTCATTATCAAAAGACGATTCGAGTTCCTCGCTGCGTCGCGACGCAGGTTCCCTACACGGTCACCCGGTGTGTGCCGCGGACGGTCTGCAAGCAAGTCCCGGTGACAGTGTGCTGCCCCGTGCCCAGTTGTGGCGGTAAGTCGCACGGTTGCAAGGGCTGCTGATCGCGACCCTTCCTCCCCAGGGAGGAGTTTCGATCTCCGCAAGAACTCGTTTGGCAAACGACGACGGCGACCCAACAATGTTGGGTCGCCGTCTGTCTTTCTTGAATGCTTTGTGACCAACGACGCCTTACTTCGCAAGCTGCTTGGCGACCGTCTGATCGTCTTGGCTCAAGCGCGATAACGGCACGGTCACGGTCTTGCCGTCTTTGCGTTTGATCGTCAACGCGTCACCGTCAAGCGATACGAACTCGGCTTCGACCGAGAACTTACCCGTGGCGTCTTTCCAGGTTCGCATGGTCGCGACGGCACCGGGTGGCGCGAACGGATTATCGGTGGTCGTGGTCGCGACCGACGCAGCAGGTTCTTCGACCAGCACTTTCCATTTGCCCCAGGCCGCCTGCGACATCACGCGGAGCGGACGGTTCTCGCTATTGAGGTGCTTTTGGATCAACAACGCAATATCTTTGTCATCCGGGTGTGGCTTCATGATCTTGAGCTGCACCATTTGCCGAGTAATGACCTGCGTCTTGTCCGAGGTTAAGTTAGCCAGGATTTCCCGTTTCTTATCATCCGGCAGGCCCTGTTTTCCGGCGTTTTTGCGCTCCTCGAGTTGCTGCTTCAGGGCTGCGACGGCTTCCTCACGCTGCTGCTGATGGGCCGCCAATTCCTCGGCCGACAATCGTGAATAACGAATGGACACTGGAATCGTGACTGTCGTGTTGCTCCCGCGAACGACAATCCGTTGCTCGAACTCCAGCGATTCCGGTACTTGTAGTTGTCGGTTGAAGATCCATTTTCCGGTCCCCGTGATTTCATAGCTGGTCGCATCGTTCCCACTGCCCGGCATGTTCAGCCGGTAGGTCTTCTTGGCAACGACCTGTGTTTGATCCGAGTCTTCGATCGCGAACGTCGTTGACTCCGAGGCAGCGGATCTTGTTTCTTGCTCCGCCCGCGGGGCGGGCCGGTGGAATGGTGGTCGGGAATCGCGGCCCCCGCCCGACGTGATTGAGACCCCGTTCTGCACGGTCCACTCCGTCTGACCTGCCACTGGAAGCGGCTCGAAGAACAGGATCGAAAGATTGCCGAGCAAGTAAGGTAATTGCGACGAGCCCTGGAGGGACCGCACCTCACCACGGGGTGAAATGACCAGTTCATTGCTGGTTTGCCGCAAACCATCGAAAGGATTCGAAAAGATGCTGGGGCCGCCAAAACCGGGCGGGCCACCTGGTCCGCGGCGGGGGCCGCGCGCTGGGCCGCGACCTGGAAAACGCGGCGCGCCAGGCGGGCCGCTTGATGATGCGGATCCCGGCTTGGGCTTGCTGGTCTTGGTCAGGCCACCTTGGTACGCCATCCGAATGGTCTCCTCGGACGCATCGCGAACAGTAAATGCGACGACCCCTTGCAAGGTTTCGGTCGCATCGTCGCGATCGGCCGTGATGTCCACTCGGTAGGCAAATTCTTGTCCCGCCTTGGCGGTATATTGCCAGGGCTGGGCCGCGGCTTCGGCACTGACGACCGTCGCGCCGAGTGCCACAATGATCAAGGCAACCACCGGGCGTCCCTCGGGCTTTGCAAAAATTCGCATCAAACCGGTCTCCTGCGGATACAAGCTCGCCGAGGCCTCGTGGCCCGCGTCGATTGTCGATTCCGCGATTGTAGCCGGCTGCCACCAGTCTTCCCAGTATCTGGCGACACTCCATGGTTCTTGCAACGGACGAGCATCGTACCGAGAATGTGACAATCCACCGCAATCAGATTGCGACTCCCCGTCCAGGCGCCGACACGCAACATAAATCACAAGCGGTTCGCCAGCCCAGACGATCGAGCCACACGTCGAGAAAGTGCAACGCAAGCATGCATCGCCACCTGCTGACCGGGATATTCATCGTCGCTTCGATCGCCAGGTCGGGTCTGGTTGCTGCCGAGGAACCTGCCGCCGCAATCGAGCCGCGCGACCGGATCATCAGGCCCTTCAATGGGAAAGACCTGAGCGGGTTTACCCCGTGGCTAAGAAAGGTCGACCGGAATCACGCAACTCAGAATTACGCGGTCGCGAACGGCACGATTCATATTTCCGGGGAAGGCATGGGGTATTTGGCTACCGTCGAGTCCTACCAGAACTACCACTTGAGCATCGACTACAAGTGGGGCCAGCGAACCGACGGATCCAAGTTCGTTCGCAATTCCGGAATCCTCCTGCATGCCACCGGGCCCGCGGGTAACGCCCGTGGTGTCTGGATGGCGTCGATCGAAGTCCAACTCGCCCAGGGTTGCGAGGGCGATCTAATTGTCATCCGCGGCAAGGACGAGCAGGATGCGATCATTCCGGTGCGGATGACCAGCGACACCGTCACCGCCGAAGATGGTCGCACACGTTGGAAGCCCGGTGGAACGCCGACGCCCTACAGCGGCAAGCAGTTCTGGTGGTCGCGGCACGAAGTTGGATTCAGGGAATTGCTGGATACCCGGGGTCAACATGATGTCGCCAGCCCGCTCGGCGAATGGACCAACGTCGAGTGTATTTGCGATCGTGATCGCATCACCGTAAAAATCAATGGGCAGACCGTTAACGAATGTTACAACGTCTTTCCTGCCGCAGGCCGGATCTTGCTTGAGAACGAAAAGAATGAGATCTACTTTCGAAACTTCGAACTCCGGCCTCTGAGCCGAGATCGCTAACCGCTTACCGCTAACCACTTACCGCTAACCACAGAACAGGGAGTTCGCATGTCTTCGTCTATGACTTTCCCGAGCGACCAAACGAACAACCGTCGGCAGTTTATCAAGACGGCCGCGACGTTGGCGAGCGGAACCATTGCTGCACGTAGCGTGCTTGCTCCACCCGCGGTCTTTGCCTCTGGCAGCGATCTCTTGAAGGTTGGGCTGATCGGTTGCGGTGGTCGAGGTACCGGTGCCGCACAGCAAGCGCTGCTCGCCGACAAGAACGTGAAGCTGACCGCGATGGGGGACGCGTTCGGGGACCGACTGAAGTTGAGTTTGAATACGCTGTCCGCACGCGAGGATGTTTCGGCCAAAGTTGACGTGCCACCCGAACAGCAGTTTGTCGGCTTCGATGCGTATCAGCGCGTACTGGCCACCGACGTCGACGTTGTTCTCCTCACGACCCCGCCCCAGTTTCGTCCCATTCACTTGAAAGCCGCGGTGGAGGCAGGCAAGCATGTGTTTGCGGAAAAGCCTGTTGCGGTCGATGCACCTGGCGTTCGCTCGGTCCTGGAAAGCTGTGCCGCGGCCAAGCGTAAGCAATTGTCAGTCGTCTCCGGGCTCTGCCTGCGTTACGACCAGGGGTTTCGTGAAACTGTCCAGCGGTTGCACGATGGGGCCATCGGCGACATTCACACGCTGATGGCAAACGACTACCGCGGCAAGATCTGGGTCAAGCCTCGCCAGGCTGACTGGACGGACATGCATTGGCAGATGCGAAACTGGTATTACTTCACTTGGCTGTCAGGTGACTTCAATGTTGAACAGCACGTGCATTACCTTGATGTCTGCGCGTGGCTCTTCAAGGGTTACCCAGCCAAGGCGATTGGGATGGGCGGCCGGCAAGTCAGGACCGACGCCATGTACGGCAACATCTTTGATCATCACAGCGTGACCTACGAATATGAAAACGGCGCCCGGCTGTTTAGCAATACGCGCCAGCAGGCTCGTTGCAAGAACGACAGCGCGGCGTATGCACAGGGTTCACGCGGACAGGCGTTGGTGTCCGAACGACGGCTGGAAATCACGACCGACGCGACGTGGCAATTCAAAGACAACGTCAAGAATATGTATCAGGTCGAGCACGACGAATTGTTCGCCGGAATTCGCCAGGGGACTCCGCTCAATAATGGCGAATACATGGCCAAGAGCACCTTGCTGGCGATCATGGGGCGGATGGCCACGTACACCGGCCAGGAGGTGACGTGGGAACAAGCGCTCAACTCGCAGCAGGATCTGTCGCCGCAGGAGTACGCCTGGGGGCCGGCTCCGGACGTTGAGATCGCTCGGCCCGGGGTAACGCGGCTGGTCTAACCGCACTTCGCAGCACGACCGGGCCACGACCACTTCGACCTTGCAGCCATGGTGAAGCGAATTCGTCATTCCTTTCGTTTTCCTGGCGGCTTTGCGCGGTGAAAAGCGAGAAACGTAATAGCCGGCCACCGTCAGCGCCGGGCGCCGTGTCGTACCGAAACCTGAATGTCCGATGACGCCGACTTCGTTTCTCGACCTTCTGCCGGGGCCGCGCGATCGAGAGGGGCTGCCGAAACGAATCCGCTCTTGGAAAACACAGATTGAGAAACGTGATCCAGACGAGACCTGCCCGGTTGGGTTGATGTACGGGCCAAGCGACGAGACCTGCCCGATCTCATTTCCGATCTGCGGGCCGGCGACGGTCCGCAGCCGCGCACCCCAAGGGGCCAGCAACGTGGCGGGATAGAATCCTCGACCCCGCAGGCCGCAGAGCACCACACAGCGCACGGTTGCCGGCGCCGGATTGCGCGCCGATCCACTTGCTGTCGCGTGCGGCGCTAGCTCAACAAGTCGTGGACCACCCGTCCACCGTCGGGGCCCGTCAGGCGGTGTTCTCGGCCGGCGTGCCAGTATTTGAGATCGTTCGCTTCCAGTCCCAGCAGATGAAAGATCGTGGCGTGCAAGTCCCGAAAGTGGACCTTGCCTTCGACAGCCCGGGATCCTGTCTCATTGGTCTTGCCGTGGATATAGCCTTGCTTCACGCCACCGCCGGCCAGCCAGAATGTGAAGCCGTTGGCGTTGTGGCCGGTCTCATCTTTCCCGTCGTCGGGGGTCAAGCCGGGGCGGCCAAATTCGCCACCCCATATGACCAACGTCTCTTCCAGCAGGCCACGCTGTTTGAGATCCTCCAGCAGCGCTGCGATCGGCGCGTCGGTCACTTCGCAATTCGCTTTCAGATCGCGACGATGGTTCTTGTGCTGGTCCCAGCTGCCGTGATTCACTTCAATGAAGCGAACTCCTGCTTCCGAAAAGCGTCGCGCAAGCAAGCACTGGCGTCCGAAGTCAGACTTGCGACAGGTCCCCACCGACTCCTTCTGCTGCCCAACGCGGTAACGTGCCAAAGTCTCCTTGGTTTCCCTGCCAAGGTCCAGCAGGTCGGGTGCCTCGGCCTGCATGCGGAAGCCCAATTCCATCGATTCAATGACGCTTTCGAGCTGCTGATCGTCTGGACGGTCGGCCAGGTGACGCCGGTTCAGCGACTGCACAAAATCCAACTGCCGACGCTGGGCGCCCAATGTGAGGTGGTCGCTGGTCACATTGCCAATCGTGGCCCGGGACATGTCTTCGCCGTTGACACCGATCGGGGTGCCATTGTGGATTGACGGCAGGAACGCGCTGGAATAGATCGAGCTCTTCGAAGTGTTCAGGCTGATGAAGCCAGGCAGATTTTGATTCTCGGTGCCCAGCCCGTAGGTGATCCACGACCCGATGCTTGGTCTCTGCCGCAGCCTGTCCCCGGTGTGCAATTGCAAGAACGATTGCGCGTGAATGCCGGTATCCGCGTGCATGCCGTTGATCACACACAATTCGTCGGCATGTCGGGCCGTCTCCGGCAGCAGTTCGGAGATGGGGATGCCGCTCTGGCCATGTTGGCGAAATTCCACGACCGAACCCGGGTGCTTCTTCTGCCCGGTCTGTGGCTTGTAGTCGAAGGTGTCCAACTGCGCCGGTCCCCCGCTCATGCACAGAAAGATGACCCGCTTTGCTCGGGCGGCCAGCGGCGGTTTCCTTGCGGCCAAGCCGCCGGAGGAAGCCGCTTCAACCTGTTGTCCGCAAAGCGATTGCAGGGCCAGGTAACCGAACCCGCACGAGGCGGACT
>JAUIHJ010000447.1 GCA_030432015.1 bacterium | reverse complement strand
GCCCTTGCACGCAAATGCCACACGAAGACAACTCGCCGAAAACTAAGGAAAAAGGGTGTCAAGTTAACACAGCTCCCGCGATGCGAATGGGACTCAACCTAGCGCTGTAGTACTAATGCGAATCGGGAAGCAACTGGGAGGGTTCATCGGAGGTCGCTACAAGTTGTATCGGCTGCGTCGACGCTAGGAATTGAATGGCGAACTGATGGGTGCGGTCAGCCACAACCATTGGAACCTGTTGCATTCACAGAATCAGCCAACATGGGGCGGCCGCAACGCGGTTGGGTGCCGCCGGCGATTTCAAACGAATTTCGTTGCCGTCGTCGGTCTTCGAGACCGGAGTTGTTTCAACAACGCGTCGCGCGTGAGGCGCGTTATCAGAGGCCCCGTTCATGACACAATCGTCGGCGGCCGACGATCGGAACCACTGCAGGCGATCCGACCCGACGGCCGCCACCGGGCGCGCCGGGCACATTTCCTGGAAAATATTCAAGGAATGCCGATCGACGCTACAGGCCTTTATGGGCGGATGGATTCAGCTTTCCGAGTAATTCGAGGAAGTCAGCTTTGCCCATTCCCCCTTCCCGCCACTGCAAGGCATTTCCTTGCGGGTCGGTAATGATCGTGACTGGCGGGCCGACGACGTTGTAGCGAGCCAATACTGCGGCGTCGTCAGGGTTATCCACGTCAATTGCCACGGGGATAAACTGTGCGTTGACCGATGCCGTCACCTGTTCATCAGCCCACACTTTGCGTTTCATGATCCGACAGGGAACGCACCACTTACCGGTGAAGTAGAGAATGATGGGCTTGCCGGATTGGGCAGCTTGCTGTTGAGCCGAAGTGTAGTTGTTAGCCCATGCGATGCTGTTGGAGGGGACGTAGAAGCAGTACCAAGCGTAGGCGAGAGAGACAACGAGGGTTACACGCCAGAACCATCGCCACAACCAGAGAACTATTGTTGGGGACGGCTGAGACGTACGCTCTGCGGGTGCCTGTGTGTCTTGCATGATATTCCTCGATTAGACTGAAAGTCAGCGGATTCGATTAGCTTTCGATCAAAGGAGATTTCCGACCCTAAATGGCCGAGCGCGATTCACCAGCGCACACCCCGTCAGCGGGACAGGCACCTTTTTCGCCGACAGGCCGTTGTTCCGCAGTTGAATCGAATGGGCGGCGAAAAACGAGCCGGTCCCGGATTGTCGCCGAATTGCACTCGGTCATTTAGGGGGCGGCCTGAGCCACGATGTTGGGCGCATGTGCTCCCCTATCTTGGCAACCGCTTAATCTCTGGGATGCCCGACACCTAAATGGAAAAAGTTTTCTTCCTATAGACTCCTGCATGATCTCGGTCCGAATGACCTACTAAGCAATTTCGAGCTTTCTCAAAACCGCTGGCGACCTGACACGGCATGCGCGGTTCAAGTTCACCTGCCCGTCGGTCTTCGAGACCGGAGTCTGTTCCAACAACCCGTGGCGCGAGAGGCGCCCGAAGAAACGACCGTGGTTGAGACACGTTTTTCGAGGCAGCTCATTTGCCTCATCTACCCGTCGCGTGAGACACCCAGGTCACGCAACGCCAGTTTCGGCTGAGGTTTGCGTCATCAAATCAACCCTTGATCGGAATAGCCGCCGATCACCTTCATCGTTTGACTTGCAAAATTCAGTGCCCGCCCACGGACGAAGCGAAAATGATGTTCCGACCAGGCCTCGGTCGACCGAAAGTCGTAACGCCGAGCCCCACTCAGTTTTTGCGCACTGCTTCGGTCCGCTTCACCGAGGCGGTTTCGAAAGACTTTCGCGTGTTGGCGGGCGATGCAACCGCTCCAAGTTTGAGCGACGGAGAAGTACAGGCGGTGAAACGGACCAGTGCGACTTCTACTACGCCCTGGCTCTTAACGGCAGCACCGTTTGAATTTCTTACCGCTGCCACACGGACACGAATCGTTCCTGCCAACTTTGTGGCCACCACTGATACTGGTCACGACTTTTGACCGACTAACGTCACTCGTTAGTCGATGTGGGCGAGGAATACGTGTTGGTTGTGGATTCGGTTTTCGCGGCGGACGGGGTGGCTCCTCGCGAAATGCTGCCCAACGACTTAGCTCCGTGATCGTATCCGGCATCCCCGTTGGGCGGCAATTCTCAAGCTCTCGCTCGACTGTTTCCTCGCCCGCTGCGATTTGTGATTCGATAAACGCGAGATTGACGATCGATTCATCAACCAGGTTACGCTGGAAGGCCGATCGAATGGATTCCGCTGCCGTTTCCGCAGCCAGATCACCGAGTTCACAGGCCAATGGAGCGAGCATGTCGTAATCTTCGTTTTCCGCACATTCCTGAAAATGTCGGTGGAGGACGTCTACGGCAACCTGTCTTGAAATCAGCTCGTCTCTAACGAGATACTTGTATGTCTGAACAGCCGACCAACGAACGTATATGTTGACGTTCGTGTCCTGTACGATTTGGCCGATCTCACTCACGCTATCTCCAGAAAACCGGGCCAAGATCGGCGCGACCAAGTCATGTATACCGTCGCCAAACAGATCGAACGGCCCTTCGTCGGGAAGTCGAAGCATCTCCAGCAAGGTAGGAAAGGCTTCAATGACTTCCAGTTCCGTTAACAGGAGTATGGCGAAGAACGATGCATTCTCTTCACGTTTATCGCAGTTGCGAACTCGTAGGATCGCCTGCTCCAACGTACGCATCAGCAGCGGGACGAAGATGTCGCGATGCTCCCGCACTTCCTTGATCGCGGCTACAGGTAACTTTCGACCAGCGGTGTCGAGTTCCTGTATCACACGCTCGGCTTCAGAATCAATACAGAGCTGTGCTACCGCATCGATGCGGCCCAGTATGTCAAGTGCATCCGAATCCGTCAGATGCTTGTAGTCTGCCTCTACTTCGATGTCGTAGGCAGCAGTAATCTGGTTGACAGCAGCTAACTGGGCTTCCACCGTTTCTCTTGCTGAGCTGTTGAGGCTCGAGAGCGTCAGTCCCGACAGAGCCTCGAGCGCTGGCCAAACTCTGTCCCAAGCTGGACCTGAACACGTCTGCGTGATTTCCGATGATCGTTGAGCCTTGATGATGATGTCTGACATTGATCGTCCCTGTTTCTATTTGATCTCGTATCGATCAGCACATTCTCTCGATTCCTGCGACCGGCGCGAAGACGGGTTCAAAAGCGAAAAACGAAACACCTGCGTTCCACCTCCGACTTTAACGGGATTCTGCTCCAGCGGGCAGTCGATGCAACCTCATGCGCGCGCAGGTTTCGCGAAATGCCCGAAGTGCCATGGGCGATTCTCTTTGGATCTCAGGGCCACGACCGAGACCAGTCTCGGCTGAACCCAAGGCGGCAGTTCGGGAATCAGCATGATGGCATGCTGAGCCGTTTCTCCGACCTGACCAGCCGGCGCCCAGGCGGCCACTGACGACAACTCAGCAGCGACCAACGGAGGATTTGGACATGCGACAAGCGTCGGATGGACCTACGAAGTCGTCGGGCGAGAGGCGCCCGAAGAAACGACCCGGTCTTGCCATAGTTCGCATTCGCTTGCCAGTCGCAAGCTGATCTCCGATGATTTGCTGCATCCCTCACCTCGTCTTGGGTTCGTTGACCCTTCAATACGTTGGCCGCCACAACTCTTAGTCAGCTGTTCCACGTCAGTTGACACCGACGTGTCATTCACAATTCGAGGCCCGAACTCAAATCGCTCGGTGTAAGTTCGGTCTCCGTTCGTTGCTGCTCCTCGTTTCGGACTGCTCCGTCCTCTTCGCCACGTTTCGGACTTATGGCATCGTTGCGGCAGCACTTGTCCTGTCTTGCTGCCTGCTCGGCGGCGCTGGAGTCGTCGCTGACATGATCGATTGGTTTATCGTCGTCGTTTCAGGCCGCGGTCAATGGTACGTCAACGGTCATAACAAACGGGTAGTTGAACATCCGCAGGCAGTGGAATTCGACGAGGCGAGAGCCGAATGGATTACGTCGCATGAGAAGTCAATAAGTGAACTTAGAGAAATTGAACAAAACGCCGAAGATCGTTTTACCAACGCGGCTGGCGCACTCGAGGAGGTCCTGCGTTCCAGTGCCGTCTGCGTGCTGGCTGAGATTGACTTGGAACGACAGCAAACGGCCCATCACCAAATGATGATTGCAAGACCTCGCTAAGCCAGTTGGCACGACATGGTCAGGCCTACCGATAACTCGTCGGATCGCGTTTTGATTCTTGACAGTCACCGTTTAACGACCGGCTTTGGAACTTTCGGACGCGAGATCAGATTACCGCTGCGCATTTTCCGTCCGGCGCGGTTTCTCGAGCATCACGTCAGATCGGCTTCCAGCAACCTGGCTGTGGCCCATGCAGGGCAACAGAGCCTCGAGTGGCTCCGCATGCAGAAGCAGCCGGCAGGCAGGCACTTATCACACGTTAAGCAAACTTGCATTGGTCACACGAGCTAGACTGCCGCGAGGACGAAAGGTGGGTTCGCCCTCCCACCTGCGTCTTTGATCGCTAGAATACACGATGCTCACTAGGCTTCTTGATGCATTCAGACTGCCTAAAGACTCGCCTTGCAGTTAATCGACGCGAGCCGCGACTTCATCGGTGTGTCGTCGCTCGTATCGGCAGCGATTTCCTGTAGCGGCAGCGACATGGCGCGTTTCCCGCCAAGTTGAGGTCGTGAGCAATGGCCGCATAACGCCGCTTGTCAGGAACGAAAGATGAAGTACAAGGCGTTTATCTCTTACAGCCAATCTGAGGACGCGGCCTTTGCACCCACGTTGCAGCGTGCGCTTCATCAGTTCGCCAAGCCGTGGTACCGACTTCGTGCAATTCGCGTTTTTCGCGATTCAACAAATCTCTCAGCGAATCCTGACTTATGGACGGGCATCCAATCGGCCCTTGAGCACTCCGAGTTCTTCCTGCTGCTCGCGTCTCCCGCGTCCGCTAACTCGAAGTGGGTGTCACGCGAATTAGAATTCTGGCTGAACACCAAGGACCCGACGAAGTTGATGGTGTTGCTGACAGCGGGCGAAATCAAATGGAGCGAGATCGATGAGGACTTCGACTGGCGAGCCACGAGCGCGCTGCCTCATTGCTTGCAAGGTAGACTTAGACGCGAACCTCTGCACGTCGATTTTCGAGGTTTCAAGGGGGACCGCCTATCCTCGAGACATCACGATTTCGGCGATCGCCTCGCCTCCGTTGCAGCACGGCTGCATGGGAAGGAAAAAGACGAGATCTCGGGTGAAGACGTTCGGCAACACAAACGGACCATTGCTGTCGCACGATTTGTCACCATCTCACTCGTCGGTCTTCTGGTTGTCGCACTCGGGCTGGGAAGTCTTGCATGGGTCCAGCGACGCTTGGCGTTGGAAGAGCGAGACAACGCGCTAGCTAGTTTGGCCGGAAGCTACGCTGAACGGTCGGCTGCGGTTCGAGATCAGTCCCCGCAACGGAGTATCCTGCTGGCGGCTGAGGCTCTGCGCATCTGCGAAGTCAATGGAATCCGTGTAAAGCCCTCGGTCAAACAACGCTTCCGCGACGCCGTCAGCAGCCTCGGCGGAGCGGCGCTTACCGGGCACGCTCAGCCCATCGTCGAGGCCCAAGTCAGTCCAGATAACCAGTGGCTGGTCACTGCCTGCCGTATGGAGGTTCGCCTCTGGCACATAGCATCCAACGAACCGGCAAAGTCCTGCCGGACTCTGGCTCGATTCCGCGAGCCCGCCCGGACCGTCCGCGTCGCTTTCAGCACGGATGGTCGTTGGCTCGTGATCAGTGCCGTTAAAGAAACGTGGCTGTGTCGACTAGGCTCACCGTCGTCGGTGGGTCTTGTCCGTCGGCTGACGGATCTCACAGCGCACGGTTTTGCGATCAGTAACAACAGCAAATGGCTTGTAGTGGGCGGGATAGCGGAGGATTCCGGAACGCTTTTGTTTGACTTGACCACGGAAGACCCAATCCAATCTCGTCGCCAATTGCCTGGAGCTCCGTTTGAGAGCCGCGTGGAATTCAGCCCGAACAGTCGCTGGTTGATGACCGCCGGCTACCAGACGCTTCAGCTCTGGGACCTTGCTGCCGAGCAACCGCAATTGCCTACTGCCAAATTGGTCGACCAGGTGAGAATCGTCGACACGGAATTTAGCCGGGACAGCCGTTGGCTAATCCTGGCAATTGCTGATGGCGTGCAACTCCGGGACCTTCACAGCCCGAAACCGTCGCAGCCGCAGTTACTCCCTGACTGCGATGGCGTCCGGGAAGTTGCAGTGAGTCCGGGCAGCCGTTGGCTCGTCACGGCAGGCAAGAGCGATACAAGACTCTGGGACCTTGAAGCGACGCCAATCGAGAAATCCGCTCAGGTCTTACGCGGTCACGTTGCGCGCAATGTCGTTGACAATCGAGTGGCATTCAGCCCTGACAATCGTTGGGTGATCACTTCGAGTCGTGAAGGCACGCTACTTTGGAGTCTCCAGCACAAATTTCCAGCGACATCGGCGAGAAAGATCGGCGAAACCGCTGTTGGCGAGCTGGTCTTCAGCCCCGATGGCCGCTGGCTCGCTACTAGCAGAATGGGCGAGCCGGCACCGCGCCTCTGGAATCTAGTTGACCAGGAAGCAGGTTACTCGGGGCAGCTTCTCTCGGGTCATACCGTGCCGCCAAACCGAACAACGACGAGCATTCGGGCAAGCGTTTCGATAAGTCCGGACAGTCATTGGCTGATCACCACCGGCGGGGTCGAGGATCGATCCGCACGGCTTTGGGACTTAACCGCAGACGATCCGACCGATACCGAGCATGTGCTTACCGGCCACGATGACCGGGTCGTCAAGGTGATTGTGAGCCCCAATAGCGAGCGGCTTGTTACGACAGGCCTGGACAGGACAGCACGGCTTTGGGACCTTCGCGCGGCGGCTCCCGGTACTCAAGTGCGCGTCCTACGAGACAAATCGACTGAGAGACAATTCGCGTCGGCTACAGTTCTCAGCCC
>JAUIHJ010000446.1 GCA_030432015.1 bacterium | reverse complement strand
GCCGTCGACGTCGTCTGGAGCAGCGGCCTGCTCGAGCACTTCGACCCCGACGTCGTCGACCACATCGTCGCGGAGTCGGCGCGGGTGGCCCGGCGTGCGATCTATTTGCCGATTGACGAGGAGGGGGCGTCTGCGCTGCGGCCCTTCGTGGTGGGAAGGCTGAAGGAAGCGGTTGAGGTCGAGCCGAACGAGGCCTTAGACAATGCCCAACCGGTAGCGAGCTCGACGATCATCAACGGACGACTGGGTAAGGGTGGCGATGTCGACACCTTTCATATCGAACTCAGCGCCGGCCAGACGCTGGTGTCGGCCTTGGACGCCAGCCAGACGCTGGGCTCGCCGATGGACGCGGTCATGCAGGTCTGCGACTCGAAAGGGTTCATTATCGAGCAGAACGATGATGCGCGCGGCACGGACCCGATGATCGTGTTGGAAATTCCGCAAGATGGACGTTACTTCATTCGCCTGTTCGCGTTTCCGGCAACTCCCAACAGCACGATCGGCTTTGCGGGGGGCCAGGACTACGTCTATCGCTTAACGCTGACCACCGGTGGGTACGTTGATCACGCCTTCCCCATGGCAGTCTCACGCGACACCTCGCAGGCTGTCGCGCTGTTTGGTTGGAACCTGGCTGCAGACATTGGACCGTTGACCGTCGCAGCGCAACCAGCGGCCGTGACCGCGACACTTTCTGCGGAGACTGTGGCCAACACGCTCTGCCTGCCAGTTGTCGCACCAAGTTGCACCGTGGCGACTCCCGAGTCCAGTCCGCAGCAGCCACAAGCCATTCAATTGCCGACGGTCATTTCGGGACGTGTCGAGGGGCCTGGCGATGTCGACGCTTTTCGATTTACCGCTGCCAAGGGTGATCAACTTGTGTTTCGGGCCGAAGCCGACTCGCTCGGCTTCCTGCTTGACCCGCTGCTGAAGTTGGTTGACAGCGCCGGAAAAGTCATTAAGGAAATCGACGACACCTCACGGCAACGCGACTGCGAACTGGCCGCCACGATCCCGGCCGACGGCGACTACGATTTGCAGATTCACGACGTCCATCGACACGGCGGGTTCCGATACGTCTACCGGATCACGGCAGAGGAATCCCGGCCGGACTTTGAACTCACCCTGTCCCAAGAGGCCTTTGTGCTGACACCTGGCAAGCCACTGGAAATCGAGGTGGCGGTCGGTCGCCTGCGAGGCTTCAACGGCGACATTCAAATTACCGCCTCGGAACTACCCGCCGGTGTCACGGTCCAACCCGTCACGTCGGCAGCCAAAGGAGATTCGTCCAAGAAGGTCAAGCTCACGCTGACGGCAACGACCGGACCCGCGGCTGGGACGTTTCGGATTACCGGCCAGGTGGCTGGCGATGAAGGAATGCCGCATTTCGCCAGCTTTTCGCCGGCCGGATCAACGCAAACGATGGCGTTACCCTGGTTAACGGTGCTCATGCCGGCCAAATAGGGGCCACGACTTTTCGGTGCGGGAGTACGGAGCCGATCAAGGCTGACCGATGCCGCAACGTTTTCCCAGGCGGACCATTTTGCCTAGGGGAAACACCACACCGCGGGCGCAAAAAGTCGCGACGCATTTCGCCGAAAAAGGCTTTCTTTAGAGTTTGTGTCGAGACATAATCGTGAGTCGTTTTGGCTCGACTTTACTCTCTAGGGCTCGCTATGTTTCTCCGCTACTTACTTGTTGACTCGATGGGACAGTTCCGGTTGGTTGATTCGTCGCCGGTCGAGGATGTGTGGACCGGCCGCCGTAACAGTGAGGCCTTGGGGCATCCGCTGGGTGACGAGTTGCGACTGGTCAGCGTCGTCTGCAATGACGAGGACTTGGCACCGCTGAAGTGTTACTTTTTGCGAGCTAAACTCAAGGACGGGCGAATCACCGACGAGTCCCGATTCGACGCCTATGACTCCATGACGGAGCATTCACGCGGGACGTACGACATTCTCGCGGAAGATCATCAACTCGACGGTTGGCCGGATGACTGGCACCAGCAATTGGCAGTTGCGTTGGACGTGCCTGTGGCAGAACTGCGGCGCATCGGCATCGGCGGCCCGCTGCTGATGGCTGACCTGTGGGGGTTTTCGATTGACCGAATCCTGCAGTACTTTGAGCAGGCCAACAAGGGTTAGGGCAGGCACGGGCAGAGGGAAGTGGCGAGCCTGGCTGGATGGATCGTGCTGTCCGACCGTTTCCCAGGGTCGGCACCCCAGGTGAGTTCATGTCGCCGCGACGCGGCTGGCTGCGGCGATTGCTGCCGGTGGCGATTGGCGGCGGTTGCCCGGCTGCGTGTCACCGTTTGTCGCTCGCATCCCGATCGCGGCGAGGCGCCGCGGCTGGGTCGCCCGGTTCGTGAACTTTGCCTGACGGGCTATCCCCGGCGGGATCTCCAGGTTCTGGCTGGATCTCCAGGTTGATCGCATCAGGCACCGGGGTTGTGGGCCCCGACAGGCGATGAGACCGCAGTCCCCGTAGCGCGGCAAAGCCACCACGGATAGCCCCGCTCGGCTTCATGTAAATCGGGGGCACGCCCCGCTTCGCCCGGCAGAATCGTCACGGGATCAATGGCTGCCGCTGGAAACTGATTCGTGTTCAGTTCAAAGTCGCTCGGTGCCAGATAGAAGAGCCGCCGTGTATACGTCTTTGTTTTCGGGTCGAATGGTGCGTCCTGGGTTAGTTTTGAATAGCCCAGAATCGTCACATCGGCCGAGCAGAGCAGCGGTCCGCGACGACTCTTGGCGTTCCGGACGATAGCCACGCGGACAAAATCGAGCGTATCCAGTGGCCGCAGCCAGACAATGCTCTTCTCGAACGCCAGCGGGTTATCAGGCTGCCACTGGTTGAGCAAATGATCGTCTAGGATCCTTACGATCTCTTCGCCACCGTCCGGGCGGGCAACGTGTCGGGTGTTAATCATGACTGCAACTTCGCGTGGGTAGGGATTTTGCGAGGAGGGACAGGGCCGTTGCGGTGTTAATGCTACAATTGCCGTGCACTTTGGGGTGCATAGGTAAGACGCCACGCGCCCCTGGCAAGTTCCCCCATATTTTTCTGGTCCATTTCCTGTTGACAGAAAATCGGCAACTCTGGGAACTGCGGCCAATCTTTTCTCGTCAAGAGATCCTCATCGAGCCACTCCAGGAGCCTTAACCCTCTACTACCAGACTATTTGGAGCAACACCAAGATGCAACAGCGTAATGTTGACCCCAAAAAACAAGAGGACTATAATCCTCCTCCGTGCTAAGGATGGCACACCGCCGATTCGAGAGAGTTAGCGGGAAGGACCTCACTGCTACGGTCCATTTCAGTTCAGTTTGGCGATAGACTAACCAACTGAGCCAGGACGCAGGCGGTGAGTTCACAAGGAAGTGCACTCCGGCCATGGCCTTGCTTACCCCCCCCGGCAGGCCCTACGCCAAAGGAGTCGATGGTGTCCTTCGCGTCTCAGGAAGCGAAAGAGCAGATTCGCCGTACGGTCGACATTGTCGATCTGGTCGGTAGCTATCTGCCGCTCCAACGTCAAGGCAGTGCCTATGTGGCGATCTGTCCGTGGCACGACGACGCCCGCCCCAGCTTGCAGGTGAATCCCGCCCGCCAGTCCTGGAAGTGCTGGGTATGCGACATTGGGGGTGACATCTTTAGTTTCATCATGCAACAAGAGGGGCTCGATTTCCGTGAAGCCCTGGAGATGCTGGCCGAACGGGCTGGCGTCGTGTTGCGGAGCGGCCCGGCCCAGCCCAAGACCCTTCCGGGCGATCCAAACGACAAGCAGACTCTATTCAGTGCCGCCGCCTGGGCTATGCAGCAGTTCCGGGAATGCCTGTTGCATTCTGCCGAGGCAGCGCCCGCCCGCGAATATCTTCAACAGCGAAACTTCACCGCCGACGCCTGTGCTCAGTTTCAAGTCGGTTTTTCACCCAATGAATGGCAGTGGCTGGTCGAACGGGCGGCCGCGACGCAGTATTCCGCCGCGGTCTTGAAGGCGGCCGGGGTGCTGGGTACCAGCACCAAGAGCGGTCGTTATTACGACTTTTTCAAAGGTCGCGTCATTTTTCCGATTCGGGACACGCAAAGCCGCACGATCGGCTTTGGTGGTCGCGTCCTGCCGGAATTCGCCACCGATAAAACCGCCAAGTACTTCAACTCGCGCGAGACCCGCTTGTTCTCCAAGAGCGACAACGTGTACGGGCTCGACCTGGCACGCGACGCGATCCGCAAGAGCAAAGAAGTCGTCGTCGTTGAAGGCTATACGGACGTCATCATGGCCCACCAGCATGGCTTGGCCAACGTGGTGGCGGTGCTGGGAACGGCCCTCGGTCAGCGGCACATTCGTTTGCTGAAGCGGTACGCAGACACCATTACCCTGGTCCTGGACGGCGACGAGGCTGGACAACGCCGCACCAACGAGGTGCTCGAATTGTTCGTTGCCGGTGAAGTTGACCTGCGCATCTTGACATTGCCCGCCGGCGCCGATCCGTGCGATTTCGTGCAGCAGGAAGGCGCCGAGGGAATGCGGCTGCGGCTGCGTGGCGCCGTCGATGCCTTCGAACACGCCATCGAAACTCACACCCGCGGCGTGGACCTGGTGCGTGACACCCACCGCGCCAACCAGGCACTCGAAGCGTTGCTCGGTGTCGTCGCGAAAGCCCCCCGCCTGACGGCCCATACAACATCGTCCAAGACGGTCCGCGAACGGCAAGTCCTGGCCCGGCTGGCCCGTGAATTCCGAGTCGACGATGCGATGCTGCGGACGCGGATCAAAGAGATCCGACAGCAGGCCTCGCCGCGTACGCCCGCCGAGCCAACTCCTCTGCAGACCAAAAGTTACGACCGCAGCCTGCTGGACCCGACCGAAGTCGAGCTGCTGGAGATGATGGCCGTTCACCCGGAACTGTGTGACAACGTGTTGGAGGAAATCCCGACCGAGCTGATCACCAGCGGACCGATCCGAGAGATTTATGCCCGTTACCGTGAGGTTGCGGAAGCGGGCGAAGCCGTTGACTTTTCTAGAATCCTCAGCGACCTCGAGGACCCACAGCTAAAGAACTTGTTCGTCGAGATTGACGAACGAGCGACCTCTAAGGAGGAAGCAGCCCAGGAGGACGCAGCAACTCGGCTTCGCCGATTGCTGGATGGCATTTTAGATCGTCAAACGGAATCGAGCCGTCGCGAGCTGGTCGCCGGCCTGGAACAACGTCAATTTGAAGACCAGGAGGAATTAGACGTCTTACGGCAACTCGTTGAAGAAGAAAGAAGGCGACACGGTATTCCCGCACCCACGGATGGGTAGCTGCCAATCGCCTTGTGTCCCCTTTTAGCGCAGGAAGTCGCGGGAGGATTTGACACGTGGATCAGTACGAAAACGAATTGAAGCAGTTGATCGAGAAGGGCCAATCCCAGGGCTATCTCACCTATGACGAAGTAAACTCTTACCTGCCAGACGAAGACGTCAGCCCAGCAAAGCTCGACAATTTGCTGGTTGCCCTGGAGGAAGAGGGTGTCGAGCTGGTGACCGACGCACCGGACGACGGGTTCGAGGACCCCAAGCCGCCGTCCACAAGCGGCACTTTGGAAAAGGCCGAAGCGGATGCCCCGTCGCTCCTGCCGGCCGAAGTCCTGCCGAAGCTGAGCGACGATCCGATCCGGATGTATCTCAGCCAAATGGCGGAGATCCCGTTGCTCACCCGCGAAGAAGAGATCTCGCTGGCGAAGAAGATTGAAGTGACACGCAAGCGATTTCGCCGCACGCTGCTGAGCTGCGATTACGCCCTGCGGGCAACCGTGGAAACGCTGACCAAGGTTTACAACGGCGAACTGCCGTTCGATCGCACGATCAAGGTTTCACTGACCGAACAGCTGACCAAGGAGCAGATTCTAGCACGGATGCCGCACAACCTGCGGACGCTGGAGAACCTGCTGGAACGGAATCAACGTGATTTCAAGCTCCTGATTCTCAAGTCGACGACCCGCCAGGAGCGTCTGGTGATTCGCGAGCGATTCCTGCGACGTCGCCGGAAATGCCTGCAATTGGTCGAAGAGTTGAGTCTGCGGTCGCGGCGCGTGCACCCGCTGATGAAGCAACTCGCGGAATTTTCGGCACGCATGCATCAGACCCGCGAGCGGCTGACGAAGCTGAAGGACGACCCGATGTTTCGGGACGAATGTGCTAATCTGCGGCGTGAGCTGCGCAATATGATGGTCACGATGCAGGAAAGCCCGCGCGGACTAAAAGCTCGCTCCGAGGCGGTCGAAAAGCAGTATCTCGAATACGAATTGGCCAAACGGCAGCTTTCCAGTGGCAATTTGCGGCTGGTGGTATCGATCGCGAAAAAGTACCGAAATCGGGGCCTGAGCTTCCTGGATCTGATCCAGGAAGGCAATACCGGCCTCATGAGGGCCGTCGATAAGTACGAGTATCGGCGAGGTTTCAAATTCTCCACCTACGCCACTTGGTGGATCCGCCAAGCCATCACGCGGGCCATCGCGGATCAGGCTCGAACGATTCGACTTCCGGTGCATATGATTGACGTACTGTCCAAGTTGCGCAATATTCAGAAGAAGCTGCAACAAGAGATCCGTCGCGAGCCGACCATGGAAGAGATTTCGCGCCGCAGTGGCGTGGAACTGGAAGAGGTGAAGCGGGTCCTGGACATTGGTCGCCATCCCGTGAGCCTGGACCGACCGGTGGGAGACGGTGACGATTGCAGCTTTGGCGAGTTCATTGAGGACTCGCACTGTGACAACCCGATTAAGAACGCCAACAATGGCATCCTTCGCGAAAAAATCGATTGCCTGCTCAGGACGCTCACGTTCCGCGAACGTGAGATCGTGCGTTTGCGATACGGGCTGGGCGACGGCTACACCTACACCCTGGAGGAAGTCGGCCGGATCTTTAAGGTCACACGCGAACGGGTGCGGCAGATTGAAGCGAAGGCAATTCGCAAATTGCAGCACCCGGTGCGTTCGGATCACCTGGCCGGCTTTATGCCCGA
>JAUIHJ010000445.1 GCA_030432015.1 bacterium | reverse complement strand
CAATTCCAAGATCGCGGCGGCTTACGCTGAAGCCAAGCGGCAGGGCATTTACGATGACGTGCTGCTTTATACCGGTGCCAAGGTTCGGCACTATGGCTTGAATAATCCGAAAGAGTATTTCGCCGAGGCGACCGAAGCCTATTTCGGCGTGAACGATTTTTACCCGTTTGTGCGGGCCGAACTGCGGCAGCACGATCCGCGCCTGTTCTCGCTGATGGAAGAATTCTGGGGGCCGTTGCGATAACGCCCAGGCGTTCATCGTGACGGTTGGTCCGAGCGGAATATCGATCAGCGCCGATCATTTGGCAAGGCGCGATGATAAACGCCCGTCCATTTCCGCAGCGTTTCCTGACTGTCGGCTTGTGACGGTATCCGGTCTCCCAGTCCCATCTGGTTCATTGCCGTGACGCGAATTATCAGCTGGTCGGTATCGAGCTCAAATTCGCCAAACCATTGCGCTCGAACCTTCCCCTGCTGGGCGAATTCCACGACGAATCGATGTGGTTCCCCGGCGTGGAAGCTGAACGTGCCCGATTCGGTCGTCTTGAGATCGGCAGCGAAGAAAACCCAGGTCGTACCCGTGATCACAATGTGCCGCATGTCGGGGTCGTCGGTGTTCCCGTCGAGCACCCATTTGCCCTGGAGCCCGGCCTGAAGTGACTCGGCACGAGCGGCCTCTGCCGTCACTGTGGCTGCCAACGATGGAGACGCAGAGGGAACTGGCGATTGGTCTGCGACCTGACGATGACTCGTCGGCGGAAGGACCGCTTCGGTTTCCCAGTTGAGGTTCGGGTCCAACAAATCCTCGACGCGTCGGCGGATAATCTGGTCGGAAATACGTTCACGAAGTTTAATCGACTCGCCAAGGTCCTGAACTCGCCGATGGAAAGTCGCTAACTCGGTCCGCTGAAGCGTCTGGCGTGTCGCGAAAGCCGCACTGACGGTGGCTCGTAATTCGGCCGTCATCCGTTGCTGGTGATCGGGTGATTGTTGTTGTTTTGATCGGTGTGTAGATGGTGATCGAAGTTGGCTCGCGATCTGCAGAGACCGTGCCTCAAGGCGATCTAGACGCATCCGCAACGTCGCCGCCGACGGGTGTGCGGCATTGGCTGGGCCCGCCGAGGGCCGTCGATGTTCTGCAGGATTCGGCTGCCCGGCACGGCGGTATGGATCGTCGTCTCGAATGGAAGCTGGTTCGGGTGAATCAAACGGGTTGTCACGAGCAGCAGCAGGATTCGAGTTCGGGTTCGGCGCATCGAATGGATCAGGCGACCCGGGCTGCGGCTGCTGATTGCCTGCTGGCGCTGTCGATTCCGCGAAGGGATTCGTGTCCGCCAGTTCCGCCGCGACGTCCAGTCGCTTCAGCAGCGCCTCGATTTCCGTCAGGACGGCGGGATCACCTCGGACGATCAATGAATTGGTTCGCTCGTCCGCCGCCAGCGAAGCGACGTCGTTGCCGAAGAGCTGAATAATTGTTCGCTCGGCATTGGCGGCCTTGATCTGCTCGAGTGCGAAGAGCTTTAGCACCTGCTTCGTCCAGACGGGTTTTTGATTCGCTGGGGCGGGTTTCGCCAGGGCGGGGCGTGGTGCCGAAACCGGTCGTACAAAGAGCATCGGTGGCACGCCCGGCTTGGTCGGCAGTTCGGCGATGTGATCGGCAAGTCGTTGTGGAACCAGCAAGGAGACATCGGCCTGGTCACCGCGCAGGCTGTGCACTGCATGGATTTCACAAGGATCCACCGTCATCCCGCCGATAAGGCATGTCGCAACAGAATCCCTGAACATCGCCTGCTGGTAGAAATACACTTTCAGGCCGGCCCGCAATGGTGGTTCTTCCCCTTGCACGTTCACCTGGACACGCAGGACCTGCATCGCGTCACCGGCGAATGGAATCGCCTCCGTCGCGTCGGTTTCTGCGGTTTCGTCGGACGGTGACTTGGCATCCGTTAGCGTGGGGAGGCCGTCGGCAGCGCCGGGCAGAGCCTCATTCGCGGGTTCTTGCGCAGTGGTGAACGAATGTCCCACGATCAAGCACAGCACGACAATGGCGGAAGCGACGGATTTCACGGATTCGACTCCTGAGAAGGGGTAGTTGATGGCTGCCAAGTCGGCGTGTTGATCGGACGCGCCGGTGGCCCGTCCCACAATCGCTGCGCCTGCGATTCGAATGTTTCAAAGTCCTGCCAAAGCCGTTCGATCTCTCCGTCCGATCCATCCCAGGCGACGGCCGGATCATCGGCTGGATCGTCGACTTTCGTGCGCGCTGCTGCGGCCTGATCGACCGTGCGCGAAGGCGGGTCGTGGAGTTGGGGCTGGTTCAACAACGTTGCTCGTCCCACGATCAGGAGGCTCAGCGCCGTGACTGCGCCCAATACGGTCATGGTCACACGTGTCGGGCGATGTTTGGCGACCTTGGCCCAGATTTCTCCGAAGGTGGATCGGTGTTCCGCTGACTTGGATTGGCATTCATCCGGGAGGGCCAACGACATGGGCTGCTCGACGTGCGCCAGGCACCGACGCAGCAGATCGGCAACTTCTTCCGCGGACGCGTAGCGGTCCTGGATTGTCTTGGCGTGTAGCTTGGCAATGATCGTCTCCAGCCAGGGCGGCAGTTGCGGATTGATTTCTCGAATCGGTCGAGGCTCGGTATCGATAATCCGGCGCAGGATGCCGTACGATGTTTCGGCGCGAAACGGCAGTCGACCGGTCGCCATCACGTACAAGACGCTTCCCAGGCTGAACAGATCGCTGCGCGCAGCAACGCTTTCGCCACGTGCCTGTTCGGGGGACATATATTGGGGCGTGCCCGCGATCACGCCGGTCCGGGTCAGGCTGCCGTCATCGGCGGCGCGGGCCAGCCCAAAATCCGTGATGCGAACGCGTTCGACACCGTTTTCCAGCAGGATGTTGGCGGGCTTGATATCGCGGTGTACCAGGCCGTGGCTGTGGGCGGCCGCCAGACCCGCCGCGATCTGTTCGCCGATTCGCAGAACGGCGACCAGCGGCAGGGGGCCCTCTTGATCGATCCTTTGTTGCAGGGGCGCATCAGCCACATATGGCATGACCAGGTAAGGAAGGTCGTGTGTTTCGTCGACCCGATGGATCGGAATCACATTGTCATGCAATACGGCGGCCGTCGCTTTGGCTTCCCGCGCGAAACGCTGGCGTGCCGCCCCGCTGCTGGCCAGCAGCGGGGCGAGAACCTTGATGGCGACAAATCGGTTCAGGGCCGGCTCGTATCCTTTCATCACGACGCCCATGCCGCCTTGGCCAATGATGCCTACGATCTCGTAGCCGCCAAACCTTCCCAGCATGTGTGGGTCGTCGGTTGGATCGAGCCACTCCCGAACCTGCCGCATGGCCAGTGGCAGGTGGCGGTCGCTGAATTCGCTCGCCGGTTCGTCCCCGACCTGCGGCGTGCCATCCGGGTCAGCATTCTTCATAACCACGGACGTCGTGGCGACATCATCCCACCGGTCGTTACGCAGATATTCACCCGCCTCGCCCCACCACTCCTGATCTGCCGCTGAATCTCGCATCACGTTTCGGCACGACTCGCATTGGCAAAGATGTTGCTCGACACGCAGCTGCTCGGATTCGGAAAGCGTGTCGTCGAGATAGCCGTGCAGCTTCCGCTGGTCGCATTCGCCTTGTTGGGGGTTTGCCGTCATCGTGTTTACCAAGTGGTGCTCGGTTCCGATCAGCCTTGAAATTCCAAAACTTTTGCTTTGAGCCGGCGCATCACGCGACTACGCGCCGCGTAGACCGAGCCCGTTGTTCGATCGATCTCTGCCGCCGCGTCCTCAATGGAGATGCCGTCGACGGCAGTCCGGTAGAATGCCTTCCAAGTCGTGTCGTGAAATTCGGATCGTACCTCCGCGGCCGCCCAACGAAACACCGCGCGCCGATGTTCGTCTTCCACGAGCTTCCGGATTGCCTCCTCGTCTGTGTGGGGCATATCAAGCGGTTCGCTGGCGTTTGAGCCGCCCATCGCAATATCCGGCGGTCGCCGCGTGATCGCGTTGATAATGGCATTGCGAGCGACCCGCAGCAGCCAGGCTCGAAACGTGCCTCGTTTTTCGTCCTTTTCCCAGGTTTGAATCGCGCCGGAGACCGATACGAGGACACGCTGTGCGAGATCCTCTGCGTCGGCATCTTGCAAACCGCGACGTCGCGCAAGGCGGTAAATGGCCGGGCGATAGATCGATGCAAACTCGTGCCACGCTTCCGCATCGGACGGGTTGCGGACCCTGACGAGCAAGCTGCTTCGCGTTTCCGGTAATGGTGCCATACATTCGCCTCTACAAGAGAATACACAGCGCGAGGAGGTCGTCTGACACGATGGCGGACGATTTTTCAAAGAATTCTTGGTCAAGGGACGGACGGTCGGGCGTTCACTTGCGGCAGTTGCGGGCCTGCGCGTTGCGAACCAACGTGGCAGCTTGCATAATCCAGAATCGCTACCTGTGCCAACTCGCGTGAGTTGAAGTGGCGCGGTGCCAACCGCCGGTTGTCAATTACAGCATCCCAGCGCACCGAGCTTCCGATCCTGATTCGTCCGACGCCTCCGTGCTTGCCCCCGGGAAACTACGCTTATGCCCCGTCTCAACCTACCGTTGCTGAAACTGCTATTCGCCTGCTCGGTGGCTATGCCCCTCGCGGCCCAAGCGGCGGAACGACCCAATGTGATTGTGATCTTCATCGACGACATGGGCTATGGCGACGTCGGATTCAATGGTGCGACCGGGCCCAAGACACCCAATCTGGATCGGATGGCGTCCGAAGGCATGAAATTCACCGACTTCTACGTCGGCTGCGCTGTCTGCTCGGGATCCCGTACATCACTGATGACCGGCGCCCACTACCAACGACTGAGTATGAATGCCGTGTTGTTTCCCAACAGCGCAGCCGGCTTGCATCCAGATGAAGTGACCATTGCAGAGACGCTGGGCGAAGCAGGATATGCAACTGCCTGCGTCGGCAAGTGGCATCTGGGCCACTTGCCGCCCTGTCTGCCAACGCAACAAGGGTTTCAGTCGTACTTCGGGATCCCTTACAGCAACGACATGTGGATCGACCCCGCGAACAAGCTGGCGGCGGACATCCAACTGCGCGAAGGGCTGACGTTGGCCGAGGTCAAAGCAGGCCACCGCAAGCGGAACTGGGTTCCGTTGATGCGCGACGATGAAGTGATCGAATACCCGGCCGACCAGACGACGCTCACTCAACGGTACACGGAAGAGTCAATCCGCTTCATCAACGCCCACAAGGACGGCCCGTTCTTTCTCTACCTGCCGCACACCATGGTTCATCTGCCGTTGGCCGTCTCCGAGGCATTCGCTGGTCGAACTGGCAAGCTGATTTGGGATGCGATCGAAGAAGTCGACTGGTCCGTCGGCGAGATTCTGAAAGCGGTTCGCGCCGCGGGCATCGATCAGCAGACGTTGGTTATCTTCACGAGCGATAACGGCGCCGCAGTCGGGTCGTCGCTTCCCTTGCGTGCCAAGAAAGCGAGCGTTTACGACGGCGGGATTCGCGAACCGACGTTGATGCGCTGGCCTGGTAAGATTCCCGCTGGATCGGTCTGCTCCGAAGTCGCCGCCACGATCGACGTCCTCCCGACGGTGGCCAAACTGGCCGGCGCAAAACTCTCCGACCGCAAGATCGATGGTCACGACATTTGGGCTCTGATGAGCGGTCAAGAAGGTGCCAAGAGCCCGCACACCACCTATTGCCTGATGCACGGACCGGGCACGGTCCGCAGCGGCAGGTGGAAGTTTTATCCCTGGCAGGAGGGCAAAGGGGGGCAGCGAAACGCAGCCACCGGGCGGCCGGCTTCGACGGATCCGGTGCAACTCTATGATACCGTCGCGGACATCGGCGAAACGACGAATGTCGCGGCTCAACACCCCGAAATGGTCGCTCGGCTGCAGACCGCCTTCGACGCCCATGTCGCGGAAATTCAGGCCAACCGACGACCAACGGCTCCGCTGATCCGCCCCGCCGATTCGCCGACGGCTGCACGGCCCGGTCAACCCAGAGCCAAAGCGAAGCAGAAGCGGAAGAAAGCCGCGAAGTAAGCTGAATGCGGTGCGTCGCAATCACGCTGAACGCGCCGGAATGTCCGGCCGTTATTCGAATCCTTCTCGCACATCGCCCGCCAATGTGATGGCGCGCTGTCGTCATTCTGATCACACGAGCAGCCGGTGCCGTGCGCCGAGGTTGCCCGCATATCTTACGTTTCAAAGACGTCGTCGCGCGTTTTTTCCGCATTGCACGCCAGTTTGATGACTTCGCCCGGGGCTTACGCTGCCTCCGCGCCATTTTGGCATCGCGTTCGCGTGTCTTTCGCTGTGGCAGAATTTCACGGCGCGAAACCTGTCATTCTTGAGAAAATCTGCGCTGCAGCCCTCCACAGAAATCAGGTGCCCCATGTTCCCCGCAAGCCTGCCGCGTGCCCTCCGATTCGCATTAACCAGCTTCCTGGGCCTGAGTCTGCACGGCGCCATCGCTTGGCCGGCGAACGCCCAACCACCCGAGCCCATTGCACCTCCGCCGGTAGAGATTACCGAGGACGGCGAAGATGTCGAAATGCTGACGCGTGGCGCGCTCCATGAAGCTTTTGCCGATCAGGTGAGCCAGGATCTCGTCGCCGGCGTGCTGGCGCCTGTCGCGCCCCCTGCCGCGATTGACGAATTACCACCGGAGATCAAGCCGGAAGGTGACGATGTCGAATGGATTCCCGGTTATTGGTACTGGGATGACGAGCGAGACGACTATATCTGGATCAGCGGCGTCTGGCGTAATCCGCCGCCAGGTCGGCGTTGGATCCCAGGTTACTGGACGGAACTCGATGGAAAGTATCGCCGGGTTTCCGGCATGTGGAGCGGCAGCGATGTGGGGGACTTCGAATACCTTCCCGACCCACCCGAAAGCCTCGAAGCCGGTCCGGTCAGTCCTGCACCGTCAGACGACTATTTCTGGGTGCCAGGCTGCTGGGTCTACCTCAACCAT